>NZ_JAPZQM010000038.1:0-4660 GCF_027530565.1 Microcystis sp. LE19-10.1B
GGAGTGATCAGGGGGAAATTCAGGGACTTTTTCCCTGAAAATTAGGTAATTGACCCCCTCAAAATCGGTAAAACCCCACACCCCACACCCCACACCCTACACCCTGCCCCTAGGAAAAACTTTTTCAGCAAACCCTAAATATGGTCGAGCATGATGCCAGTTCAATTATCGTTGCCGTTGTATCATCAACTTTCTCAACCAGAGGTGATTGAATACTTGACCAGCGATGGGTCAGCGGGCTTATCAGCAGAAGAAGTGGCCAGTCGCTACGAAAAATATGGCCCGAATGAACTGCGATTTAAGCCTGGGAAACCAGCTTGGTTGAGATTTTTGGGGCAATTTCATCAGCCGCTACTCTATATTCTCTTGCTTGCGGGTACTATTAAGGCATTTTTAGGGTCTTGGACGAATGCCTCGGTGATTTGGGGAGTTACTCTGATCAATGCCATTATTGGCTATGTGCAGGAAGCTAAGGCGGAAGGTGCGATCGCTTCCTTGGCCAAAGCCGTAACCACAGAAGCGACGGTGTTGCGAGAGGGACAAACCCTGCGGATTCCATCTCAGGATTTGGTGCCAGGAGATATCGTTTTATTGGCATCGGGGGATAAAGTGCCGGCGGACTTGAGGCTGCTGAAAGTCCGCAATTTGCAGGTGGATGAGTCTGCCTTGACCGGGGAATCCTTGCCCGGGTCAAAAGCGATCGAACCCTTACCCGGGGATACGCCCCTAGCAGAAAGGACAAACATGGCCTACGCAGGGAGTTTCGTTACCTTTGGACAGGGCAAAGGGATTGTTGTCTCTACGGCCAATGCCACCGAAGTGGGGCAGATTTCCCAGTCGATGGAAAGCCGAGTCAGCCTTAGCACACCCCTGACCCGTAAATTTGCCCAATTTAGCCGCACCCTACTCTACGCAATTTTGACCCTAGCAACCTTGACCTTTGCCATCGGGTTAGGACGGGGGAAATCTTGGATCGATATGTTTGAAGCTGCCGTTGCCCTCGCAGTGAGTGCGATTCCAGAAGGGCTGCCGGCAGTGGTAACGATTACCTTGGCCATTGGGGTCAACCGCATGGCCCGTCGTCATGCGATTATTCGTAAACTGCCCGCAGTGGAAGCATTGGGGAGTGCGACCGTCATTTGTTCCGACAAAACCGGAACCCTGACCGAAAATCAAATGACTGTACAGTCCATTTATACTGAAGGGCAATATTACGCCGTTAGTGGTGGTGGCTATAGTCCCAAGGGCGAAATTAGTCTGATCACCGATGGCAACCCTGGCAGCCCGTTTGCAGAGGAATTACCCCCGGCCCTAGGGGATTGTCTGGTAGCTGGTTTGCTTTGTAATGACTCCGGGCTAAAACAAACGGGAGAAGATTGGTCAGTGGTGGGGGATCCTACGGAAGGGGCGCTGATTGCGGCCGCCGCCAAAGCAGGTCTCAGTCAATTGGGGCTATTGTCTTTAACCCCACGATTAGATGCAATTCCCTTTGAATCTGAGTACCAATACATGGCAACCCTGCATGATGGCATACCTCGCCTGATCTATGTCAAGGGATCGGTTGAGTCGCTAATGCGTCGTTGTTCCCAGATGATCGATCGCTATGGTCAGATGACCGCGCTGAACGCCCAACAGATCGAGCAAGCGGTAGAAACGATGGCAGAGCAGGGTTTACGGGTGCTTGCCTTCGCCAAAAAAGCAGCCGCGACCCATCAGCATTCTATCGACCATGAGGATATCGAAACAGGCTTGGTGTTTCTAGGATTACAGGGCATGATTGACCCGCCTCGTCCAGAGGCGATCGCTGCTGTTCATGCCTGTCAAACTGCTGGGATTCGCGTCAAGATGATTACTGGTGATCATCTTGTCACGGCGCGGGCGATCGCGGAACGGATGGGCATTAAAACGGCAGCACAAGTCTTAGCATTTGAGGGAAAACAATTAGCGCAAATGGATAATCATCAACTGGCCCAAGCGGTGGTCGATGGATCGGTATTTGCCAGGGTTGCCCCTACCCAAAAACTGCAACTGGTGGAAGTACTCCAGTCCCAAGGAGAAATCGTGGCGATGACGGGCGATGGTGTTAATGATGCGCCGGCTCTCAAGCAGGCCGATATCGGCATTGCCATGGGGAAAGGAGGAACGGAAGTCGCCCGGGAATCTGCTGATATGCTCCTCACTGATGATAACTTTGCCTCGATCAAGGCCGCTGTCGAAGAAGGACGCACCGTTTATCAAAACTTACGCAAAGCAATCTCCTTTCTCTTACCTGTCAATGGTGGCGAATCGATGACGATTCTGATCAGTACTTTACTGGCACGAGATTTACCGATCCTCTCCCTACAAGTACTCTGGTTGAACATGATCAACTCGGTCACGATGACTGTTCCCCTGGCCTTTGAAGCAAAATCCCCCAGCATTATGCAGTCACCACCACGCAATCCCAATGAACCTTTGATCACCAAAAAACTATTGCGCCGAATTTTGGCTGTTTCATTGTTTAACTGGATTCTGATTTTTGGTATGTTTGAGTGGGCTAAATCGACCACAGGAGATATTGCCGTTGCCCGCACAATGGCAATTCAATCCCTTGTGGCAGCACGGGTTATCTATCTGCTCAGTATCAGTCAATTAGGGATGAGCCTAGTGGACTACCTGCGTCGTCAGTCAACCTCGATTACTAATGCACCGATCCTAATTTTGGGGATTGTGGCTGCTGTTGCCCTACAAATTTTGTTTAGCCAATGGGGGGTGATGAACAGTCTGTTTGCAACGGCGACCCTAACCGGTCATCAATGGCTAATCTGTTTGTTGCCGATGCCGCTCATGGTACTTTGGGCAATTTTTGCCAATGTTATCGATCCTCCTCATTGTCATGGAAAATAACTAATCGTCAATTCTTGACCGCAACTACCAAGACTGGCGGTTTTTATTCCCCTAATTGCCAGGTTATCTCTTCACCCGCTCGTAACGGCACCAGTCCGGATTCGGGAAATGGCAATTCATCGGGAATGCGCCAAGGGGTTTTGGTTAAGGTGATTTGTTCGGTATTTCGGGGGAGTTGATAAAAATCTGGACCGTGAAAGCTGGCAAACCCTTCCAGTTGCTCAATTGCATCGACACTCTCAAAAGCTTCTGCGTACAACTCTAGGGCGTGCAGAGCCGAATAACAACCCGCGCAGCCACAGGAACTTTCTTTGCTGTAGCGAGAATGGGGCGCGCTATCGGTCCCTAGAAAAAACTTGGGGTTGCCCGATGTGGCCGCTTGCAAAAGCGCCAAACGATGATCCTCTCGTTTCAAAATCGGCAGGCAATAAAAATGGGGACGAATGCCACCGGTAAAGAGAATGTTTCGGCTAAATAATAAATGTTGGGGCGTAATTGTGGCGGCGACATTGTTGTTAGCAGATAGAACAAACTTGACCGCATCGGCAGTGGTAATGTGTTCAAAGACGACCCGCAGTTTCGGAAATCTTGTTATCAGTGGGATTAAGTGCTTCTCAATGAACACTTTCTCTCGATCGAACACATCAATATCACCATCGGTGACTTCTCCGTGCAGTAGTAGCGGCATATCTACCTGCTCCATCGCTGCCAAAACGCCATCGCACCTACGAAGGTCCGTCACCCCCAAGTCGGAATTAGTTGTCGCACCGGCCGGGTAGTATTTCACCGCTTTGACAAACTGGGAGGCTTTCGCCGCCACGATTTCTTCGGGACTGGTATTATCGGTGAGATATAGGGTCATCAGTGGCTC
Source organism: Microcystis sp. LE19-10.1B (assembly GCF_027530565.1). Taxonomy (NCBI): domain Bacteria; kingdom Bacillati; phylum Cyanobacteriota; class Cyanophyceae; order Chroococcales; family Microcystaceae; genus Microcystis; species Microcystis sp. LE19-10.1B. Next base: position 3,758 of record NZ_JAPZQM010000038.1, read on the forward strand.
GAACTGTTGACCCTCTGGAACTGCTGCCAGAATGCGCTCGCGATAGGAGGCAGCATCAGCCACTGAGCGCACTGGGGGCTTTAAATTCGGCATGATAATGGCACGGGCAAACTGACGCACCGTATGGGGTAGAACCGCTTTCATTGCCGCACCATCGCGGAGATGAAGGTGCCAGTCGTCGGGTCGAGTCATTGTGAGTCTTCGCATTGTTCAATCATACAACGGTTAGGGTTCCCACCTCACCCAACACAATAAGCTGCCCGCGTATTTAAATTGCTTGTTGAGATGAGGCAAGAGGCAACAGGCAAGGGGCAACACCTCCCCTTGCCCCTTGGGTCGTTTCATTCTCTCTTATGTCATTCTCTCAAATCCTTATCTGGCAACGTTTTTAGTCGATTTCTCGGAAATACATAGCTGAAAATTTTTAAAAACGTCGTGCTTTAGACATCTCCAAAAATTATAACCCAGTCACAGCTTGCTTTTAGCCTGTGTACTAATTAATAAGTAGTTCGACGGCTGAAGCGTATATCTATCGTTGCTAATTCAATGGCTCTTCGTTACTTGGTATGATTCGATCAGGGGGCATAAATCGACTAAATCCTTATCCGGCAAGAGACTTAATTGATTAGCTCGTTCTAGATCGAAAACAATTGACAAAAATCGCCAAATGTCTTTCTATATAAGGGTTTCATCCCTTATAAACCCCCTCCATTGCATAACACAAACCGAAGAACCAATTCAATTTCACTGAAAAAATATGAGGGCTCTTCGTTACTTGTTATGGTTCGATAGGGGGGCATAAATCGACTAAATCCTTATCTGGCAAGAGACTTAATTGATTAGCTCGTTCTAGATCGAAAACAATTGACAAAAATCGCCAAATGTCTTTCTATATAAGGGTTT
>NZ_JAPZQM010000323.1:0-3705 GCF_027530565.1 Microcystis sp. LE19-10.1B
GTGTCAACAAGGAATATTACAAATTGTTAACCGAGTCTTGAAAGCCTTGTGCTACAAAGGTTTGAAATGTTAAGAAAGATGTGACTAAAGGACAGCTTGATAAGGGGGGTGTCTGACAACTTTTAACACCTACCTACTTATCTTCTAGATTAATCGATCGCAAGATCCAATCTCGATCGATCCTGAAACCGCCACCAGTGCCTGATCGCAGCCCGAATTAGTCCAGAATCAACTCCCTCCGGGTTGATGGCATCGCAACTTTTAGGCAAAAATAGGGCTTTTACCGCCCAAAAAGCCTATATTTGGGCTATTTACCCGCCAGTTGACCCCTGATTTTTGCAGCCAGTTGACTCTCCTGGGGAACTGGTCACGGTTTCCTGATAGGATAAGGTGACTTGGGATTAACTTATGGTGTTGAAAATATGTCTCTAAAACCTTACATTTCTCGCTTATTAGCTTTGGTTCTCGTCCTGGTCATCGGATTGATGGGTTGTTCTAGTAGTTCGCGGTTAACCGGCAATTATGGACAGGATACCCTGACGGTGATTGAAACTTTAACCACAGCCCTTGATTTAGTCAAAGATGACCCGAATAAAGCGGCAGTTGAGTCGCAAGCAAAGGAACAAATCAACGATTACATCTCCCTCTACCGACGAGATAAAAAATCTGGGGGTTTGCGTTCTTTCACTACTATGCAAACAGCCTTAAACTCTCTAGCTGGTTATTATACCGCCTACGGTTCCCGTCCCATCCCCGACAAACTCAAACAACGTTTAAAACAAGAATTTAAACAGGTACAATTCTCTCTCCAGAAAGGAATTTAGATACAGATTAGGGGTTGGGTGTTAGGGTTTTGGGGAGTTGGGGTTTTGGGGTATTAGTTGAAATCCCTCCATCTCCCCACACCCCATACCCCACACCCCACTCCTGTAAAAATCAGACCAAATCCGGTTAGACTAGAAATACAAAGCGTATTATAAAAAACTACAAAATTGATTCAAGACGAAACCCTAGAATTATTGGAATGGCCGCGGCTATGTCAACACCTAGCTACTTTTGCAGCGACTAAACTCGGTGCGATCGCGATTCGTCAATTGCCCTTACCGGAAAGCAAAGAGGAAAGTTTAAACCTACTCTGCCAAACCAAAGAAGTTTATAGCTTAGAACAAAAATTAGATAGTCGTCTTTCCTTTGATGGGATTAGCGACATCGGCGATGCCCTAGAAAGGGCGCATCTGGGGGGTTTATTATCGGGACAGGAACTTTTAAATATTGCCACGACTTTAGCGGGAGTGCGACGTTTACGGCGTTTAATTGACGAACAGGAAGATATACCAGTTTTAAAGGAGTTAGTAGCCGAAATTCGCACCTATCCAGAGATAGAACAGGAAATACACCGTTGTATCGATGAAGATGGCCGCATATCCGATCGCGCTAGTCCCCAATTACGCGAAATTCGGGGACAAATGAAGGTGATTAGAGAGCGAATTTACCGAAAATTGCAGGATATCATGCAAAAACAGGGCGGTGCTATCCAAGAAGCGGTGATTACCCAAAGAAGCGACCGCTGGGTGATTCCCGTCAAAGCAGCGCAAAAAGAGCAAATACCGGGGATAATTCACGATACTTCCAGCACAGGGGCGACTTTTTACATTGAACCTCACTCTATCGTTGACCAAGGCAATCAACTGCGGCAATATCGTCGTCAGGAACAAATCGAAGAAGAAAAAATCCTGCGGCAGTTAAGTAATCTGATCGCCGAAGCCTTTGAGGACTTAGAATATTTACTAGCGATCGCTACTAGGCTCGATCTGGCCACCGCTAGGGCCCGTTACAGTTTATGGTTAGAGGGTAATCCCCCCCACTTTATCGATGGTTCGGAAACGATTACTTTGCGGAATTTGCGTCATCCTTTGCTCTGGTGGCAAAAACACCACGAACAGGGGGGGGAGGTCGTACCAATAAATGTGCAGATTAGCCCAGAAATTCGCGTTGTTGCCATCACCGGACCAAATACCGGCGGAAAAACCGTTACTTTAAAAACCCTCGGATTAGCGGCTTTAATGGCGAAAGCGGGCCTGTTTATTCCAGCGCGGCAACCGGTAGAGATACCCTGGTTCGATCACGTTTTAGCCGATATCGGGGATGAACAGTCTTTGCAACAGAGTTTATCGACTTTTTCGGGTCACATTCGCCGGATTGTTCGCATTTTAGCGGCTTTAAATTCTCGTTCCTTGGTTTTACTCGATGAGGTGGGAGCAGGTACGGATCCGGCTGAGGGAAGTCCTTTAGCGATCGCTATTTTACAATACCTCGCCGATCATAGTTTACTGACAGTGGCTACCACTCACTACGGGGAATTAAAAGCGTTAAAGTATCGAGATTCTCGCTTTGAAAATGCCTCGGTAGAGTTTGATGATCGCACTCTTTCCCCCACTTATCGACTATTATGGGGCATTCCGGGGCGTTCTAATGCTTTAACTATTGCCCAGCGTTTGGGATTAAGTCCCGAAATTGTGGCCGAAGCGAGAAATCATCTGGGGGGGTTATCGGAGGAGATAAATCAAGTAATTGCTGGTTTGGAAGCGCAAAGACGAGAACAGGAGTCAAAAGCTAAGGAAGCTAGTCAATTACTCCAACAAACGGAGAAATTTTATACAGAAGTTTCCACGCGGGCCAATTCTCTACAGGAGAGAGAGCGAGAATTAAAGCGTTATCAGGAGCAGGAGATACAAAAGGCTTTACTATCGGCAAAAGCAGAGATTAATAACGTTATTCGCCAGTTGCAATCAGGAACAAAAACCGGTATAGATGCCCAAAAAGCCACAGAGGAGTTAACTGCGATCGCAGAAAGGTTATTACCGAAAACGGAAAAAACTAAGGTTAATTATCGTCCGCAAGTGGGGGAAAGGGTGCGCTTGCCCAATTTGGGACAAACTGCCGAAGTTTTAGCAATTTCACCGGAATCAGAGGAGATTTCCCTGCGTTTCGGTATGATGAAGATGACCCTACCCTTAGATCAGATTGAGTCTTTGGATGGTCAAAAAGTGGAAACTGCGCCAAAACCTGCCAAAAATTTGCCCCAAACTCCCACAAAACCCCAGGAGACTCCTTTAATTCGTACTGCTAATAATACTGTCGATATTCGCGGTTCCAGGGTGGCAGAGTCAGAAACGGATATCGAACAGGCGATCACCCGCGCCACCCCATCGGGCATATTATGGATTATTCACGGTAAAGGTACGGGGAAATTGCGTCAAGGTGTTCACGATTTTTTATCCCGTCATCCCCAGATAAAACGCTTTCAATTAGCACCCCCAAATGAGGGAGGTTCGGGGGTAACTATCGCTTATTTAACTTAGGGTTTGCGGCAAAAAGTTTTTTGTCGGGTTAGGAGTCAGCCTTGAATCAGTTATCAGTTATCAGATGTGAGTTTTCAGTTCACTGTTCACTGTTTACTGATCACCGAAAATACTCCCCACTTCCCCACTTCCCCATTCCCCAGGGAGCATCTCATTTATACAAGTGAGTAATTATACTTGTCCCTCAAACTGGTTTCTAGTAAGGGTCTGCTGAAAAAGTTTTTCCTAGGGGCAGGGTGTAGGGTGTGGGGTGTGGGGTGTGGGGTTTTACCCATTTTCATCGGGTAAATTACCTAATTTTCAGGGAAAAAGTCCAGGAATTTTCCCCCCGACCACTCCCATA
>NZ_JAPZQM010000703.1:0-5503 GCF_027530565.1 Microcystis sp. LE19-10.1B
TTCTCAATAAACAGTGCTTGTTGAGAATGACTGGGGGAACCCTGAAATTTTCGGCTTAGTTGGTGGCAGCTTGCCGCCAACTCACTCCTCTAGATAAGTATTTTGACTCAGGCATCTTCCTCTTTTGAGACGTTGTGACACTTAGGGTGCGGAATGTGGGTTTTTATATAGGGTTTGCGGCAAAAAGTTTTTCCTGGGGGCAGGGTGTGGGGTGTGGGGTGTGGGGTGTGGGGTTTTACCAGTTTTGAGGTGGCCAATTACCTAATTTTCAGGGAAAAAGTGGCTCTTCGGTTTGTGTTATGCAATGGACGGGGGTTATAAGGGATGTAACCCTTATATAGAAAGGCATTTAGCGATTTTTGACAATTGTTTTTGATCTAGAGCGAACTAATCCATTAAGTCTCTTACCAGATAAGGATTTAGTCGATTTATGCCCCCCTATCGAACCATACCAAGTAACGAAGAACCGAAAAAGTGCCTAAATTTCCCCCCGATCACTCCCAGATCCAGTACTTTTTGATTGACAAAAGGTCTAAAAGTCTTACCCAACAAGGTTTTTAGATTTATTCAGCCAGCCCTACTTAAGTGTTAAGTTTCCGATTCCTGAATACCGTCTCCTGAATACTGTCTCCTGACTTGAAAGAGGGTGTAGGGTGTAGGGTGTGGGGTGTGGGGGAATGGGGAAATGGGGAGACCACTTCGTGCGCGTTGCGGGGGGAAGTGGGGAAGTGGGGGAATTTCAACTAAAACCCTTAAACCCTAACACCCTAACACCCCAAAACCCCCAACACCTTTTTTGACTTTTGACTTTTTACTTTATATTTGTGGTTTACGACTTAGTAATTATTGGTGCCACTCCTACGGGGATAGAAGCGGCTTTGTTGGCTGTTCACCTCAAAAAAAGGGTGGCTTTAGTGCAACAGCCTTATAGCGGCAATTTAGAGGCATCTGAGGACATTTTTAGCAAGGGCTACAGCCAAATTATCCATCTCTATAAACTGCTGAATCATTGGCAAGAAACGGCCATTTATCCCCAATGGCAACAGTTGCGGCAATGGTTAGAGGAAGTAGATAAAACTATTAATAAACATCATTCTTTAGCGAGATTAGCCACGGAAGGAATAGATGTTATCCCGGGTGGGGGGGAATTTGTTCGGTTGCCCCATTTAGGATTTGTGGTTAATGGTCGGCAATTGTTGGCTAAACACTATCTTATCGCCACGGGTTTTTATCTGCAAGTCCCGAAAATTTTCGGCTTAGATGAGGTTAATTATTTTACCGCTCAAACCCTTTGGCAAGAGCCAAATTTAGACAAGTTGGGACAACATTTAGCGATTATTGGTAACAGCAGCATGGCTGTGAGTTTAGCGCAAATTCTCCGACGTTTGGGGAAAGAAATTAGCTTAATTATCGAGAATAATTATCTACTGCCGGATATTGATCGGGAAATCTGCCATTTAGTTACTGCCATTTTAGAAGCGGAAGGAATTAAGATTTTACCCGGCTATTGTCCTAGTCAAGTGAAAGCGATCGAGGGTCAAAAATGGTTACAATTAGGCAATCGTGTTATCGAAGTTGATGATCTCATTTTTGCCGGTAATTATCAAGTCAATGAACAGGGATTAAATTTGGCCGGGGTGGGAGTTAAACTAGAGGAGGGATTAATTAGGGTTAATCAGCAATTCCAAACCGATAATTCCCGCATTTATGCCCTAAATTTGCTCAGAAATAATTATCCCGATCCTACTTTAAATCACCGGGCTACTTTTGGGTTAGTCAAGCATCTGCTCACGGGAGAAAAATTTAACTTTAATCCCGAGCAAATTCCCTCATTTATTGCTTTCGATCCTGCTATTGCTTGGGTGGGTTTAACTGGAAAAGCAGCCCAGGACAGCTATGGTAAGGAGGTAAAGATGATCAACTATCCAATTAAAAATATGGTCCCACAGCAAATCTGGGGGGAAACCACGGGATTTTGTCAATTAATCTACCGACAAGATGGTAAAATACTGGGAGCGCAAATAGTCGGTAATCAAGCAGCAGAAATGATTAGTATTATCAGTTTAGCTTTCCAAGAAAATTTAACCATACAATCCCTCAATAAAAATATTTATACTTGGGGAAGTATGGGAGAGATTATCGGAGAAATGACGCAATTAATCCCCCCGAAAAAATCTTGGTTAACTTGGCTAAAACAATTATTCAGATAATTAGATTGAGAAGGAAGATTAAATGATGAAACCGAAATTTATTGTCTTTGAAGGTATTGACGGATCGGGAACAAGTACCCAAGCAAAACTCTTACAAGAATATTTTTTAAAGCGAGGGGAAAAAGCAGTTTTAAGTCCGGAACCTTCCGAGGGAGTTATCGGTCGTTTGATTCGAGAAATAATGCAAACTAATCTTATTTCTATCAAAGATCAAAATCAATTTGACCGACAAATGGCCTATTTATTTGCAGCTGATCGCCATGATCACTTATATAATGATCACGATGGCGTTTTTAAACTTATTCACCAAGAACAAACCCACGTTATCACTACTCGTTATTATTTTTCTTCCCTGGCCTACAATTGCAATAATCCCGAAGAATTTGCTTTTGTGCGGCAGTTAAATCAACATTTTCCCAATCCAGATATAGTTATTTATATCGATGTTCTTCCCGATATTTCTCTAGCAAGAATTAAAAACAGAGCCATCACAGAAGTGTACGAAAAACAAGAAAAATTAATGAAAGTTCGTCAAATGTTTATCCAGATATTTAAAGAATATAAAGATAATTGTTTACAACTGGATGGTAGTGATACAATAGAAAACCTTCACCGAAATATTATTAATTATCTTGAACGATTAATTTAAATCCATGCTTAGTACAGAAACCACCCCTAAATTCACCTACCAACCCCACTATAAACCCAATCAATTAATCTGCGGTCACGGCCAAACAGCAATTATCACGGGATGGACAGTAAAACAGTCCCTTGCTAAACATTTAAATCCCGACCAATACGCGGTGATTGGTAATCTTTATAGTCCCACCAGAGGAATTAGTCCCCTGCTGAGAAACTTAATAGCAAATCCCCACGTTAGATACTTAGTTATTCTCAACGCAACTAAGGAAGATAAGAACTCCGGTAGCTGTCAATGTTTGCTAGATTTTTTTAGTCAAGGATTCCAGTTAGGAAAAAGTGACACAGGTAAAGAATGTTGGCTAATTAATTCTTCTACCACTGGATATATTGACAAAGAAATTGACCGAGAAATTCTCGAAAAATTGCGTCAATCAATTCAATATCAACCAGTTAAATCCATCCCAGAAGCGATTGAAACTGTCAAAAATTATGCAAAACAATCCCCCTTACCAACTTGGGGAAAACCATTAACCTTTCCTATCTCAGAAAATCTTCCTTCTTTGCTACCCGGGACAAGATACGGTCATCGCATTGAAGGAAAAACTATTGCTGAAACTTGGGTAAAAATTCTCCAAAAGATTAAAACCACCGGCACAATTAGACCGACAGGATATGATGGTAAATGGCAAGAATTAATTGACTTAATGGCCGTTGTCACCAATGAACCCCCAGACTTTTATTTTCCTGAACCTAATTATTTGCCTATAGATAGAGCTTTTCTCACCGAATATATCGGACAAATTCTCGATGATTCCCCTATACACCAAGGAGTTAAATACACCTACGGTCAAAGATTGCGCTCTTGGTTTGGCAGAGACCAAATTGCACAGGTTATTAATAAATTAATCTCAGAAATTGACGCAGCCAGTGCAGTTATGTCCCTCTGGGATGTGAAAGACCACGAAAAGGGAGGTAGTCCCTGTTTAAATCATATTTGGGTGCGAGTGGTGGAAAATGAATTATCTCTCACCGCAATATTTAGAAGTAATGATATGTTTGCCGCTTGGCCGGCAAATGCCATGGGATTGCGCGCTTTACAGCAACATATTTGCCAAGAAATCAATCAACGCTCCCAGTATAATTTAACCTTGGGTCCATTGATTACTATTAGTCAATCGGCCCATATATACGATGATACTTGGGAGAATGTCGAACGATTAATCGCCACCCAGTACGATAAAATTGTCAATCAGCGCGACTTTTTTGACCCTAGCGGTAACTTTTTGATTTCTGTGGAAAAAGAACAAATTCTCGTCCAACAAACTACCCCCGGCAGCGGGGAAGTTGTCGCTTGTTATCAAGGCAAAAATCCCCTCAAATTAATCCGCGAGCTTGCCGCTACCAATCCCGCAATTATTCCCGAACATATCGGTTATCTGGGAATCGAGTTACAAAAGGCATACAATTGTATCAAAAATAATCAGCCTTATATTCAAGACCAGTAGATAGGTGGGAAGTTTCAGTGAACAGTGAACAATAAACAGTAAACAGTGAAAAGACAGTAGGAAACTTCTATTTAATACTACTCACTTAAAACTCAAATCTGATAACTGATAACTGATAACTGATAACTGATTACTGATAACTGATTACTGATAACTGATAACTGATAACTGATTACTGGTCCTTGTTTGCTGAACCAGCGCCGCGATATTTGAGAGATGAGGAGCGAATTGGGTTAGCCACCGTCGGATTATTGGTGATTTTAACCTCCGCACCGCGATATTTACCTCCTCGCTCCTTGACAGGAGCCTCGGTGACTGTTGGCTCGATATAGGTGGCGCCACGATACTTTTTCTCGCCGGCGGTTTCTGGAGTGGGGACGGGGAGATTCTTCTGCTCTTCTCGTCCTTGCCATAAAAAGGTGACGACAATCACAACTGTCAAGAGAATTAATAGCTGAATCTGCCAAGGAGCTAAAACCAGACTCAACACTAAACTAATTACCGTGGCGGCACTGGCCAGATAAGCGATCTCATCGCTGGACTGCTGCCAGAAATAGGCAGCCAAGGCAGCGGTGAATAGTGGGAACAAAAACAAATAGGACATTCTGGGTACACCTTGTCACGCTAGTGAACCAATCTCTCTATTATTACCCCCCTAGCTTCGATCGGCGAAAAATATTAACTTAGCTTATGTTACATATAAGTTTTATTTTGTCAATTCTTCTTTACAATTCGTAAAAATATTGTTACATTTATTTACATGAGCTAAAAGTTAAAGCAAAACAGCCAAGACACCAAGCCAGTTCAGATTGTTTCGGGGAGTATCAGACAAAATATGATTCCCTTAGTCCGAGACAACGGTGAAAAACTGGGCTGACTAGCTTAAAAAAGTTTTCGGGGTTTGGGTTTGCCCCATTGACAGATTTGCTTGAGTTCTCCTACATAACTTAGCGCTACCTCGGCTGGACACCGAGGTTTTTTATTTGGTTACAGCGTTTTCGACTAAGTAGGGTTTGCTGAATAAATCTAAAAACCTTGTTGGATAAGGCTTTTAGACTTTTTTTCCCTGAAAAAGTGCCTACCATTGGAGTGATTGGGGGGAAAATTTAGGGATTTTTTCCCTGAAAATTAGGTAATTGACCACCT
>NZ_JAPZQM010000483.1:0-10604 GCF_027530565.1 Microcystis sp. LE19-10.1B
TATTTTTTTAGGTTTCAGAGGGAAAGTAACCAAACAGTTTTTTATAATCAGAGGCCAGATATCCTCGGTGAAAAAAACCTAATTCTTCAGCAATTTCATAAATTAATTTTGTCTGATTATTTTGGTTAAGAGATTGATGTAAAGCATTAAGACGAAGCAATTTAAAATAATTGTAAGGAGACATTTGATAGAAGTCTTTAAATATATATTCTAAGGTGCGTTGACTTACTTTTAATTCTTGACAAATCGCTGGAATAGTCAGATCAGAACGCAGATTTTTTCTCATCATTTCTTCTGCTTTTTTGAGAATAGAGGTGCGTCTGATAGTGTTTTTAGGAGTTTTAATATCTTTGGTTACTGCTAAAGTCAAAAGAAAATCTTTGACAATTTCTTCTTTTAATTTTTGCTTGAAAAAATTTAATCTTAATGCTTTTCTTTGCCCAGATATTTGTTGACGATCTAAATTAAATAGCATTCGATAAAGTTGATGACAAGATTGTTGGAGATGACGAATTTTTTCCGATGGGCAAATCACAACAGAAGAAGCGGAAGAATTTAAAAACTTTTTCGCTTCTGGTAGCTCTAAATTTTGGCACAATTGTTGCAGATAATTATCATGAACGTAAAGCTGAAAACGATTGGAAAAGGGATGTTGAAAAATGGAAATTTCTGATTTAGGGGGGACAATCCCAAGATAGTTATTTTCTACTGAGTACAAATTTTGGAAGAAGACGGAATTCACCCGAATAGGAATCGCAAAAACCCACATTTTAGAATGGACTACTCCCACAACATTTATTAAACAATTACGTTGCGATAATTCTAACATCACTTCATCGATGATGATCCTTGAAAGATACCCTTCAAAATGATCACCACTGAGTTGTAAAGCATCTCCGTTGACAAATTCTCGATTCTGAAAATAGCGAGAAAAGTCACAAAAATATTCACTTTTAAAGGTTAATTCCTGAGAATTAATTAAAATATCGGTTTTACTGTCAAAAATAAACATCTATATATAACTATTTGGTTATTGAGTAAAATCAAAATTTTTTTTGCCCATCAATTTAAAAACTTGCGTTTTTTGGATCATCTTAGCATAGAGGACTGAGTAGTATGAGTTACAGCAGAGTTGATTTGTTAATTTTGTCCATCAGTGTAATTCCAGTTAAATCTCTCACTTTTTTCCGTTATCGATTACCAAGGAGATTTCGATGGCTAAACAATATATGCCCCTTGAAGATTGCTCTGGGGCTGCGGTAGTGGGTGGAGAAATTCCTCAATTACGTCCCCCGGCATTTTCTGATAACTCAAAATATACCACATTTACCTATACCTATTATCCAGAGGGATTGGAAATTTCCGATAGCTATATCTCTTATCCAGGAGAATCAGAAATTTCCGAAGCCCTTGCCAGGGAAATCACTACGTTCGCCGTTCCCCCGACAAATTATCCAGAGGGATTGGAAATTTCCGATAGCTATATCTATTATCCAGGAGGATCGGAAATTTCCGAAGCTGTTGTTCCTAATATTAGCACTCGTCTCTTCTATGCGCTCAAAGCAATCATAGCATTTTTCATCAGAATGAGCCATGGGCAAGGGGCTTAAACCCTTTGTTGGCAAAACTTGTCGATACCTCAGTAACGTGAAAAGCGCTATAACTACACATCTAAGCCGCCGACATCGTCTTCATCATCAGGAGGGGCTGTAACATTCAGCGTTAATCAAGGAGACCCGATCATAAACTTACTAGGCGGCTCCGGTGGTAAAGAATTTTATGAGGGTGTAATATTGCCAAATGGAGATCTAAAAACTAACTGGCAACTGACTCCTTTTATGAACCTCGCCGTCGTTACCAATTATATTTTTGGTTTCGTCCTCATCGTTTTTGGCAGCAATAGTGCGATCGCAGATTGTGTAGAGAGTTTGTAGGGTGGGCAATGCCCACCTTACTTCAAGGTAAAATAGAGCTAAGGAAGTTAGTAGAGAGAGAATGCTATTTTGCCAGCTATGAGCCAAACTTTACCTAAAACTGTTAATTTCGAGGAATTCGTCCTTTGGCTGCCTGAAAATTCGGGAGTGCGTTATGAGCTACACAAGGGAAATATTATTGAAATGGCACAACCCGCAGGAGAACACGAGGAAATCAAAGGATTTTTAACTGTTAAACTCAGTGGAATAATTGATAGACTGGGTCTTCCTTATTTAATTCCTAACCAAGCGATTGTCAGACCTGCTGGTAAAAATTCTGGTTATTTTCCCGATGTATTAGTGCTAAATCGAACCAAGCTCGCTCAGGAAAAATTATGGAAAAAAGAATCAATCCTTAGGGATGGTGCATCTATCCCTCTGATCATTGAAGTGGTATCGACTAACTGGCGTGATGATTACTACTTAAAATTTGCTGATTATGAAGAAATGGGTATTCCTGAATATTGGATTGTCGATTATGCAGCCTTGGGTGGACGTAATTTTCTCGGCACTCCTAAACAACCGACCATCTCTGTTTGTTGCTTAGTTGAGGAAGAATATCAAATTCGGCAATTTCGAGACAGCGATCACCTAATTTCCCAGACTTTCACGGAATTAAATCTCACTGTCAATCAGATTTTCTTAAGTCTGTAGGGTGTGCATCGTCCACCTTACTCTTTTCGTTTTTTTATTCAGTTTGAGTGGTTGATTTTGCCGCTTAAAATCCGCAATTATTGCCTTTATTTGCTCCATCTGCTTGGGTTTTAAGCCATTAAGCTCAATTTATATTATCGCTTTCGTGTTCATGTTCTCAAGGTCGTTACTAAGACAAGATCGTAAACTAAGACGAATTTTAAATGATAGAAATTTGGGGATCCCTATTTATTTTTTTAGTCTGTCCCATCATCGGGGGACTGCCTCTAATTGATTGGATAAATTATCTAGTAACTGGACGTAAATTATCACAATTAGGTACTGGTAATATCGGTGTAACTGCCGCTTTTTACCATGGGGGTAAATTAGTGGGAATTTTGGCGGTAATTTCGGAAGCATCCAAGGGAATTATCGTTATTTTCCTAACCCGTTTATTTTTTCCCACCGGCTCCACTTGGGAATTATTAGCTTTAATTGCCTTAGTCGTGGGGCGCTATTGGTTAGGAAAAGGTGCAGGAACTACTAATGTTTTCTGGGGATTAATCGTTCACGATTTTGCCGCCGTTTTTCTCACCTCAATTATCAGTGGGATTAGCTTTACTATTTTTCGAGAAAAATCTACGGGTAGATTGGTAGGATTATTTTTATTAGCTTTAATTCTCACCTTGCGCCGTCCCCACGATTCAGGTTATATTATAACTGCCATTGCTTTAGCCTGTTTATTAGGGGCAATTTTTCAAAAAATAGCCGACGATTTAGACTTACCCGAAGCAAGTGTTAACAATGAATCAAAAACTATGTTTCGTTTTTTTCGTGGAGATCGATCGATCCAAACTCTTGATGACAATCTGGTAGCTTCAAAAGTGGGACAAAAAGCCGCCACTTTAGCCGATCTTAAGCGTGCCGGTTATCCCATTCCTAGGGGTTGGATTTTACCCCCAGGGGATGATCCACAACCGTTAATAGAATCTCTTAATCCTGATATTAATCATCCCTTAGTCGTGCGCTCTTCCGCTATTGGAGAAGATAGTGAAACCGCTTCATCTGCGGGACAATATACCACAATTCTTAACGTTGTTGATCAAGAAAATTTAGCGGCGGCGATTTTAAGTTGCCAAACCTCCTATAATAGTCCTAATGCTGTTAATTATCGACTCGATCGAGGTCAAGAAAACACGGCCATGGCTGTGTTAATTCAAGAACAAATTCGAGGAGTTTTTTCGGGAGTTGCCTTCAGTCGCGATCCGATTAATCCTCTCAGTTTAGATGTGGTTATTGAAGCTTTACCCGGAGATGCCACCAGAGTTGTATCGGGAAGAATCACCCCCGAAAGTTATCGAGTTAATTTAGAAGAAAATATCATTATCGGAGCGGGAGATATTCCCCCGGCTATTATTCAACAGGTAGCTAATCTTTGTCGGCAATTAGAAAACCTTGATCATGGCATTCCCCAAGATATAGAATGGACTCATGACGGACGAAAATTATGGTTATTACAGTGCCGTCCTATCACTAATTTACAGCCAATTTGGACAAGAAAAATCGCAGCTGAAGTTATCCCCGGTGTGATTCGTCCTTTGCCTTGGTCAATTAATCGTCCTTTAACCTGTGGAGTTTGGGGAGATATTTTCCGGTTAGTTTTAGACAAAAAAGCCCTCGATTTGGACTTCAATGAAACAGCGACTTTACACTATCAAAGAGCCTATTTTAATGCTTCTTTGTTAGGAACAATTTTCCGTCGCATGGGATTACCTCCAGAAAGCTTAGAATTCCTGACCAAAGGGGCAAAGTTTACCAAACCACCGTTAACGGCAACTTTGGCTAATTCCCCTGGTTTATTAAAACTTTTAGGACGGGAATTACAGTTAGAAAAAGACTTTAGCCAAGATCAAAAAAACTATTTTATCCCGACGCTCAAAAAAATTAACGCTACTGCCCCAGAAGCTTTATCTTCAGGGGAGATTTTAGAGCAAATTGAGGAGATTTTAACCGTCTTAAAAAAAGCCACCTATTATAGTATTCTTGCCCCTCTTAGCTTCGCTTTGCGTCGCAGTATTTCGCAAGTACCTTTTGAGAGATTGGATAACTCCCAAGCACCAGAAATAGCCTCAATGCGATCGCTATCTGAACTGAGAAAAAATACGCTCGATCGAGATTTTGACTCGGCTTTTTCCCTCTGGTTAGAAACCTACGGTTATTTAAGCGAAGTGGGGACTGATATTTCCATACCGAGATGGCGAGAAAATCCCCAAGAGCTGCTACAACTCCCCTTAGATAGTCCGGGTAATAATAGCCATAAAAAAGTTAAATCTTCCCATACTGTCCAAAAAAGATTAAATATCAAAAACCAAGTGACTGAAATTTACTCCCGTCTTTTAGCTCACCTACGCTGGCATTTTCTCGCTTTAGAAACCCTCTGGTTACAGCAGCAAATATTATCGGAGACGGGAGATATATTTTATCTAAATTACTCAGAAGTTACCCAGTTGGGTCAGAATAATAAAATCGCCAATCTTAAGCAGATTATCCGTCAGCGTCGCCAACAATTCCAAGAAAACTCTCAATTAACCGATATTCCCTACATCGTTTATGGACAACCACCGAAAAGAGAATTTTTAGTTTCAAATTTAACTGCCAAAAAACGCTTACAGGGAATTGCCGCTAGTGGGGGGACAGTGGAGGGACGAATCAAAATTATGCCCAGCTTACAAAATCTAGAAATTGCCCCTAATACTATTCTCGTTATTCCCTATACTGACTCAGGATGGTCGCCTTTATTATCCCAGGCTGTGGGAATTATTGCCGAGGTGGGGGGACAATTATCCCATGGTGCTATTATTGCCAGAGAATACGGAATTCCCGCGGTTATGGATGTGCATAATGCCATGAAATTGTTAAAAGATGGTCAATTAATTCGTCTCGATGGCAGTCAAGGAATTATTGAAATTCTCTAGGCATTAGGGGACAGGGTGTGGGGTGTGGGGTGTAGGGTGTAGGGTGTAGGGTGTAGGGTGTGGGGTGTGGGGTGTGGGGTGTAGGGTGTGGGGTGTGGGGAGAATAAATAAAATAATCTCCTGACTCCTGACTTCTGACTCCTGACTCCTGACTCGGAGACTCCTAACCCAATGGTAGATGTTGGATTTTTGCAGAAGTTCTATTTTTCGACAAAGATAAGCAAAAATTATCTATGAACTCCAAAAACTTGAGAATATTTAAATTAACATTTCGCAATATTTACAAATTCTTAAGAATTAATTGAGAAAGATTTTTATTTAACAACGATGTTACAATGGTTACAGCGATTTTACTGAATTTCATAGTGGGGTATTTTATGCTTTTTTGGGCAGCAACGGTTGAAACCCTTGCCACACCTAGAAGGTAATCCTCATTAAGACAGGTAAATCAGTCAATTTCACCCACAACGATGATCTTTTTTTTGTGTAGTTTTATTGCAAAAAAAAAGTTTTTTTGACAAAAAGCACAAAGTATGAATTAGGAAGTGGGGTAGTGGGGTAGTGGGGAAGTGGGTTGATGGGGTAGTGGGGTAGTGAGGTAGTGGGGAAGTTAAGCTAAACGGCTTTTACTTCGGATCACCGATATAGACTCCAAAAGGGTTATAGCTGTTGGATCATGCAGGTTAAGCGCCGTTTAGCTTATCTGCTATTTTCCAATAAAAATCTTCTTTCGGCGCGAACAATTGCCTCTCTAGTGGCTAAAACTGCTTCTGTATCCACCGAAAGAGAAGTCACACCCCAAGCAATCAGATCATCGATAAGTTCAGGATACTGGACGATAGCCATGCCACAAACGGAACAGGGAATCTGTAAAACTTTTGCTTGAGTGATAATTTGTTTTAAAGCTGCCCTGACTGCGGGATGACGGGCGTTAAAATATTCTGAGAAATGTTCTCGATCGCTACCTAAAAGTAATTGAGTTAAATCATTAGTACCAATAGCGATTAACTGTACCCCCGCTTGCACATAATCCGCTAATTGAAAGATTACCCCCGGTACTTCCACCATTATCCCCAATTGGAAAGAAGGGAATTGAGTGAGTAAAGCCGATTGTACCCGTTGCCGGCAGAAAATAAATTCCTCAACCCCGCGGACAAAGGGAAGCAGTAAATTAATATTGGTGGCGCTGGTGGTTTGTACCCGTCGTAAAGCTTGCAATTCCAGATCGAATAGAGTCGGATCTAATATATAACCATGGGTTCCCCGACTGTCTTGAGCCGAATGTTGAGCATCAAAAGAACGGTAAAATAAAGGCTTAGGTTGGATACTAAGGGCAAATTGTGCGATTAAATCACTTAATCTCTCGATCAATGCTTCTTGATGCTCTGGTGTTAACCATTCTTCTAGATTACGCTGAGAAAGTAAGTCTAAAATCATCCATTCTGAGCGCAATAAACCGATCCCATCAATAGGCAGTTCTCGGATTCCGGCAATACTTTCAGTTTGACTGAGATTAACCATCAAACGGGTAGCAATTGCCGTCCCGTCGGTTTCTCTGGGGGGTGGTGGGGGCAAGGAAATCTGTTCCTGAGATGCTAGAGAAATAATTCCCCTCGTACCATCTACTAAAATTATCTCGCCTGAGCGGATAATTTCTGTGGCATTTTTCACCCCGACAACGGCAGGAATGGCTAATTCCCGGGCTAAAATGGCTCCATGGCTAGTTAATCCCCCCTGTTCCGTGATCATTGCCCGAATTTGGCGTAAATGGGGCAGTTTTTTCGGAGGTAAATTAGTAGTAACCAGAATGCAATCCTGAAAATTTGCCTCTGGGGAGTCGAAATTGCTGATCACTTTTGCCACTCCCGATGCCAACCCCGGGGATGCCCCTAATCCTCTTAAGGGATAATTGGAGGTAGTGGGGGTGATTTCCTGACTGTGACAGTTAAGAATATAAATTTGACCATCCAGCATCATCAGCCATTCTATGCTGGTTAACGTCGGTTTTTCCGTCAGCAGAAATTGAACCAGTTGACAAAGGCGATCGAGGGCGAAATTATCTAAACAGTAGCTTTCTTGTAAACTGGGTGCTAATAATTGTGGCGCGAGCAGATTACTGTCACTATTGAGATAATAAGCGCGGGATTTATTGCCTAATTGCCGACTGCGTAATTGACCGGAGCGATCGATAATGTAGGTATCCGGTGCCACTTCTCCATTAACTAAACTGTGTCCTAACCCCCAAACTGCCTGAATTTTCCAGTTATCGTCATTAATCAACACATTTCCCGCACAATTGGCCGGTAATAACGGTTGTACCAGTAAAGATAATTGAATGTTTTCTAAACCAATTCCCATTTTTCGCCAATAAAATAGACTTCTGGCGGTGAATAACTCCGCCCAAGCTTGTTTTAGGGCATTTTCTAGATTATCTGCTTTAATTCCACTGATTGGGGCGGAAAATAAACCGAGCGTTCGCCGAGCCAGATTAGCTGGTAGGGAAAAGCGCCATACTAGGCTATCCATGGATAATTGTGCCACGGCCGCCTCTAGTTGTTCTAACCAGAGAGGAGGAATTTGCGCTTGTAAAATGGCCCGCCGACTTTCTTTGGCGACTAATTGCAGAGCTTTTGCGTTATCTACGTCTAAATAGAGGGAAGATTGCGGAAAATCAGTCAGAAACGAGTCAGCATTGTCGATAGTTTCCAAAAATTCCGCAAAAATGCGGTTAAAAATGGCAAATCCCCTGATAATTGGGTATCCTCGCTGGTGTAATTCACTGGCAATAAAAGCTTTTTCCCCCACCAGGGGGCGATCAGAAGCACTAATGCGATCGAGCCAGCAGAGAATGGTCACGGGATTTGTTAAGAATGGTGAAAGGATTGTAAAATCATTGTGTGATTTTTGTAACTTTTTAGTTCTATCTGCTAGTTTAACTCACCGTCACTATCTTGAGGATGATCTGGGAAGTGGGGAAGTGGGGAAGTGGGGTGTAGGGTGTAGGGTGTGGGGTGTAGGGTGTGGGGCGTAGGGTGTGGGAAGAATAAATAAAAATAATCTCCTGTCTCCTGACTCCTATCTCCTGACTCCTATCTCCTGTCTCCTGACTACTGACTCCTGACGACCGGCTCCTGATAGCTGATAAGATAGGATTCGGACAATATTCGATCGCTGCGAGAAATTGATGGACACACCTGCGAAAGTTTTGTTAGTGGATGACGAACCGGGGGTTCGTGAATCTGTGCAAGCATATCTACAGTACGGGGATGACTTCGAGGTAAAAACTGCTAGTAATGCTAACGAAGCCTGGGATTTACTCAATCAAGAAATTCCGGAATTAGTCATCTCCGACATTATGATGCCGCAGGTGGATGGCTATCAGTTTCTGAAGAAATTGCGCGAAGATGCTCGTTTTCAGACAATTCCCGTGGTTTTTCTCACTGCTAGGGGGATGACGAGCGATCGCATTCAGGGTTATAATGCCGGTTGTGATGCTTATTTATCCAAGCCTTTCGATCCCGAAGAATTAGAAGCATTAATCAAGTCTTTAATCGAGCGCCGTCGTCAATCCTTGCAAGCCACCAGCGAAAACGCTAGATTAGAAGAAATTGCCCGAGATATCCGGGAATTAAAACAGCAGGTGGGACAACAGAACACTTTTACTACTACTCCCCCCCCGATTAAAATTGACCTTACCCCCCGGGAACAAAGCGTTTTAGATTTAGTAGCGGAGGGATTGATGAATAAAGAAATTGCCAGTCGTCTAGAAACCAGCGTCAGAAACGTAGAAAAATACGTCAGTCGCTTATTTAGCAAGACTGGTACTAATAGTCGCACGGAATTGGTACGTTTTGCCCTAAAACACGGTTTAACCAGTTAATATAGCAGCTAAGGACAAAGTAGCGGACGGGAGTAGTTTATTAGCTGACGATGACAAGCAACTGAATTACCGATGGAAAACGTTTCATCAGTTCATCGTATGGCTTCTGGCGTTGAAACAAATTTTGTTTTAGAGCTAACCTTCGAGCAAGAGCAGAATGGGAGGATATATCAACCATGTTAAGCACTGATCTAGAGATAAGACTAGCAGCTTTAGAAGCTGAAGTAGCACTGCTTAAGCGTTTGCTACCTACTGTCAGCGAAACTCCCTGGTGGGAAAAAATTGTCGGCACTTTTGCTGATGATCCGGCTTACGAAGAGGCAATGCAGTTTGGTCAAGAGTACCGTCAGTCCCTAAAACCGTTAGCCGAGGAAGCATCCGAATCCTGAAATGTATCTCCTTGACACCGATGACCCTTACTTTTAATCCAGAAAAATACAAAGAATTACTAGCTCGCCATTTACCTAAAGTTATTAAAACAGAGGCAGAAAATGAAAAAGCTTTGGCTATTGTGGAAGAATTAATGCACCGTCAGCAGCGAACTCCCGAAGAAGATGAACTTTATGAGCTTCTAATTTTTTTAATTGGGAATTTTGAAAAAAGCTTTTATCTACAGGAATCAACCACACCTCATTCTATGTTATTGTTTTTGATGGAACAGCAAAGCGTTAATAAGAAAGACATAGCCAGAATCCTTGGCTCTGACAAAATTGCCTCTAGTTTAATTGAAGGAAAAGGGTCAATTACCAAAGAACAGGCGAAATTATTAGGACATTTCTTTAATGTAGATTATAGTTTGTTGATGTAGATGCGATACCCTCTAGCTTGTCGGTTGAGTTGAGCGCTTTAATACTTAGGAGAAAACTGCTCGATTCAATAATTTGAGCCAAAACCCAATATTTTTAAAGACATCGGTGCAGTTTCCCGCAAGTATCGCTCATTTTCGATAGACAAAAGTTATTGCTGTCACCCCCAACACAAGTTTACTGTCCCACTCGCCAAATTTTGGGCTCTTCGGGACTTGGTATGGTTCGATAGGGGGGCATAAATCGACTCAATCCTTATCTGGCAAGAGATTTAATTGATTAGTTCGCTTCAGATCGCAAACAATTGACAAAAATCGCCAAATGTCTTTCTCTATAA
>NZ_JAPZQM010000750.1:0-13945 GCF_027530565.1 Microcystis sp. LE19-10.1B
TAGGGTCTGCTGAATAAATCTAAAAACCTTGTTGGATAAGACTTTTGGACTTTTTTCCCCTCAAAAAGTGCCAGCCATTGGAGTGATCGGGGGTAAAATTCAGGTACTTTTTCCCTGAAAATTAGGTAACTGACTACCTCAAACTCGGTAAAACCCTACACCCCACACCCCACACCCCACACCCTGCCCCCACCAACAAACTTTTTCAGCAGACCCTAACTAGCGGTTTTGGTTATGCTGCCACGGAATTTTTTCAGAGAAGTAGATTTTAGTACTTGTCAACCGCAGTAACTCGACTGTTGGTGATTTTTTCGAGTTCGGGGGTAAGGATCATGAAAAGTCAAATATTAGCAATTGCAGCTTTAGGAACTTTAGCGGTTTTTAATTGTTTTCCTGGGGTAGCTTATAGTCAACCGCTACTTGTCGGCCAAGAACCAACCACACCCACCTTGATCGTAATTGATGATGAGGAGATGGCACAACTTCCTGTGCCTGTTCGTGATTTTTTGCAGCTTTACAAAGCGGGTAATATTGATGGGGCGGTCGATTTTTGGAGGGATAGTGCGATCAAATTTATATCACTACATTCAGATTCAAGTGAAAAAGATCGAAAAGATGCCTTAGATAAAATTAATCAACAAATTTCTATGGTAAAAAGTGTTTTGAAGGTATTCAATCAGGAGTACGGTGTCTGTAAAGACTATACGGTTCTGCAAGAATATACTAGCGTTCAAGATACGTATAATATAAAAAGTTTCTTGCTAAGAACTCGACATGAACAAATTTCTCTTTTTTGGAGATTTACTACTATACAAACCCCTAAAGGGACATTTCTATTTTCCTTCCAGGTCAGTACAGATCTGCGAGACATCATCAAGGATGATAAGTAGTACGACATCAATCGACTACACTAGATCAAGGAGGTAGCGTTGCGACTTATCAGCAGGCTGATCTTCAAACAATTAACAGCGATCACTTAATCCCATTCAAGAGGTGGATTATCAGCGGCCTGATGAAAAGAGAATTAAGGCTTTTAAAACTATTTTAGAACAGGAAAAAGTCGCCGTTACTGTCCGTTATTCGAGAGGTTTAGCGACCGATGCGGCCTGTGGACAATTGCGATCGAGCGTTATGGTACAATAAACGGCTGTAAATCGGCCATTAACTAGATTGCTAGTCTCCCTGCTAGGCTAAACTAGAGAACTATAACATCAATGTAGGAGCCATTTCGATGCAAAGTCTCTCTAGTGCCAAGGAAAACCGCCTTTTTGTCTATGAAGTCGTCGGTTTGAGTCAAAATGACAATACTGATAACCTAGATTATTCTATCCGTAAGAGTGGCAGTGTCTTTTTAACCGTTCCCTATAGCCGCATGAATCAAGAAATGCGTCGGATTACCCGTTTAGGCGCTCGCATCGTCAGCATTAAACCCTTAAACGCAGCCGCGGCCGAGTAGTTGAAAAAATAATTATTGCTAATATCTGTCCCCCGCTCTTGTCCTCATCAGGCCAACCAGGGGGATTTTTAGCATAAATGGGGAAAAGTAGCAGAAATCTTAATAAAAAGTAAAATGCTGCAAATGTAACAGATTTTAACCAGAGAGTTGACCTATCCTATCCAAAAGGATAAAAGCGATGTCTGTGGTTTTTTTAAGATAACTCTCAATTAGGCCTAGGTGTAGTGTACCGATGGTAGGCTAAACTATGGAACGATTATCGTGACTTGAGTTGGGAGTTATATTTAATGTACAGTCCGAGTACACTAGCGGGAAACCGTTTATTTGTTTACGAAGTGGCGGGTCTCAATCAAAACGACAATACTGACAGCTTGGATTATTCAATCCGTCAGAGTGGAAGCGTGTTTTTCACGGTTCCCTACAGTCGCATGAATCAAGAAATGCGTCGGATTACCCGTTTAGGTGGTCGTATCGTCAGCATCAAACCCTTCAATGGGATTGCCCCCGTAGCAACTGTTTCTAGTGCCTCCACACCACAGCCAATCGCTCAATCATCGCCCGTCCCCGAACAGACCAAGAAAAAGGCCATGACTCAAGCGAAAGAAAAAACAGATATCCCCGTCAACATCTACCGTCCGAATCAACCCTTTATCGGCAAATGTATCGAGAATTATCCTCTCGTTGATGAGGGGGGTATCGGCATCGTACAACACGTCACCTTTGACCTTTCTGGGGGCGATTTACGCTATTTAGAAGGGCAAAGTATCGGTATTATCCCCCCGGGTACCGATGCTAATGGCAAACCTCATAAATTGAGACTCTATTCGATCGCCTCCACCCGTCATGGTGATAAATTAGACGATAAAACCGTATCTCTCTGCGTGCGTCAGTTAGAATACCAACACCCAGAAACCAAGGAAACCGTTTATGGGGTTTGTTCCACCCATCTCTGTAATGTAGAGGTGGGGGACGATGTGGCTATTACTGGTCCGGTGGGTAAGGAAATGCTGCTACCGGGTGATGAAGATGCCACTATCATTATGATGGCCACTGGGACCGGAATCGCTCCTTTCCGAGCTTTCCTCTGGCGGATGTTCAAGGAACAACACGAAGATTATAAATTCAAAGGTCTAGCTTGGTTGATTTTCGGAGTTCCCAAAACGGCCAATATTCTCTACCAAGAAGAATTAGAGAAAATAGCGGCGGAATTCCCCGATAACTTCCGTCTCACCTATGCCATCAGCCGGGAACAGCAAAATCCCCAGGGCGGTAGAATGTATATTCAACACCGGGTAGCCGAACACGCTGACGAAATCTGGAATCTACTCCAAAGTCCCAAAACCCACGCTTATATGTGCGGACTGAAAGGGATGGAAGATGGTATCGACGATGCTATCAGTGGTGCCGCCGCTAAAAATGGTGCTGATTGGTCTGTCTATCAGAAACAACTGAAAAAAGAACATCGCTGGCACGTAGAAACCTACTAAACCAAAAAGGTTCTCTGAAAATTTTTTCGGGTGGGCATTGCCCACCCTTTTTGTCTTGGCTTCGGTTAAGATCAGTTTTTTAAAAGGCTTTTAATAAAGATGAAATTCTCTCGACGCTTTTTCCCCCTTTTCCTTGCCCTCTGCTTACTGTTTATTTTGCTGCCCCGGGCCTGGAGTTTTACTAATAGCCAAAAACAAATTCTGGCAGATTTAAAAACAGCCGAGATTATTTATCTGGGAGAAAGGCACGATAGTCAAGCCGATCATCAGGCCCAATTAGCTATTATCAAGTATTTACAGGCCAATAATCCCCAAATAGCGATCGCTTTCGAGATGTTTCAACGTCCTTACCAAATCTATTTGGATCAGTATTTAGCCGGCAAAATTAGCGAAAATCAGTTGAGAGAAAAAAGTGAATACGACCAACGTTGGGGATTTGATTGGGAATTTTACGCCCCGATCCTGCGCTTGGCCAAGGCAAAAAAACTACCAGCGATCGCCCTAAATACACCCACGGAAATCACTAGAAAAGTGGCACGGGAGGGCTTAGAAAGCCTCTCCACCTCAGAAATGACCTACATTCCCCCTAAAAGCGAAATAAACCAGGATAACGAGGAGTATCGTCAACAGATCTTAGCCGTTTATCAGCAACACACGGGGGGCAAAAGTCAGGGATTCGATCGCTTTTTTCTGGCACAGGTCCTCTGGGATGAAACCATGGCCGATGCGATCGCTAAATTCTGGCAAGCTCATCCCGACTATCAGATCATCGTCCTAGCAGGAAAAGGTCATATTGCCTACGGTTACGGTATTCCCAGTCGAGTCCAAAGAAGATTAGGCGATCGCGTCATCCAGCGTTCGGTTTTCTTGGGAGACGCTCCTCAATCATCACCAGCAGAAACCAAAAAACCCGCCGATTATTTTTGGCAAGAGCAACATTAAGCCAGTCAGGAGTTAGGAAGCAAGAGATGATAAGCTAAGATGCCAGTCTTTCAATTTAGTAGATAATAGGTCTGAAAAACTGATTATTTATTTCCCCTTTTGCCTTTTGCCTTTTGCCTTTTGCCTCTCCTCTATGAGTAGCCTATACTCAACGGATTTAGTATAATAAGTCTGAAAAACTGAGGCTATTTTATGATTAATTTAACCTGTCAAGATACCGAAACACTCGATCGCATTTTAGCTGTGACTCGTGCCGTCGGTTGGGGTGGTGCTAAAATTCTCCAATCCTACCACCGGGGTGAACAGGATTTAGCCGTCAACAAGAAGAAAAAAGGCGGACCAGTGACGGCGGCGGATTTAGCGGCAAATAACTATATTTTAGGGGAATTACAAACAAATTTTTCTGATATCGACTTTGGTTATCTGAGCGAGGAAACCCATCAGGGTAATGAAGCTATCCCGAAAGATTGGGTATGGATTATCGATCCTTTGGACGGAACCCGCGATTTTATCGACAAAACGGGAGAATATGCCCTACATATCGCCTTATGTTATCAAGGAAGACCGATCATCGCCGTGGTTGCCCTGCCGGATCAAGGAAAACTCTATTTTGCCCAAAAAGGAAAAGGCACTTTTCTAGAAACTAGCGACGGAAATATTACACAGGTAAAAGTTGCCAATAAAGATAAAATTACCGATCTCTATCTGGTGGTTAGTCGTACCCATCGCGACCAACGTTTTGATAATTTATTAAGTCAAATACCCTTCTTCGGTAAAAATTATGTGGGTAGTGTGGGCTGTAAAATTGCCACTATCCTCGAACAAAAATCCGATGTTTATATCTCCCTATCGGGGAAATCGGCGGCTAAAGACTGGGATTTTGCCGCTCCAGAGTTGATTTTAACGGAAGCAGGCGGCAAATTTTCCTATTTTGACGGTCAACCCGTGCGCTATAATCGCGGCGATGTGCGGCAATGGGGGGGGATCATGGCTAGTAATGGTCCTTGTCATCAACAACTTTGTCAGTTGTCCACGGCCATCCTCGCCCAAATTGATGCCACTGCCTAATTTCTGACTTGAAAGAGGGTGTAGGGTGTGGGGTGTGGGGTGTAGGGAAGGAAACCTCTTTCATCTGTGGGGGTGAAAATTTTTTCATCGGGACTGACTGGAAAATAGAAGCTGAAATAACGCCAATTCGTCAATCAGAATATTTTCAGGCTTGGCGGTGCCAACTTTGGCATCAGGACTGCCCCCTAACCGAGAATCAGAGATCGGTAGAATGGAAAAAAACCAGATCGAGCAATGTTACGGTTAAAAACTTGGCAAGGGTTGATTTTAGCAGTTCCGATCGCCGCCGTGGTCATCTTTCTGATCGTGGCCGCCGGCTTTCAGATCCATCAATGGGGTTTAAATTGGATTTGGGCAGTTTTTACCCTGATTTTTGTCGCTTGGCGCTTCCTGTTGGTCAAATGGACGCGCCCAGGGGTCAGGGAAATTGAAGCCACCATTGCCGAAGTGAAGGCAGAATTAACCTCTCCCGACGGTGATTCCGGGGGCAATGTCGAGGAAATTATCGAGAGGATTATCGTCGAGTCCCGCAATGATCGCCCGGTTTGGGAAGATTGGGCGACTTTTTGGCAACGCTGTCAGGATTTGGTCAGTGCCATCGCCCATATATATTACCCCGATGTCAAGTACCCCTTATTAAATATTTACATTCCCCAGGCCTACGGTTTAATTCGGGGAACTGTGGATGATAGCGATCGCTGGATGCAGAATCTTTCCCCGGCCTTGAATCAAATCACCATCGGGCAAGCCTATCAGGCCTACGAAGTTTATCAAAAATTGCAACCCTCGGCCCAGAAACTTTGGCAGGTCTGGAATTGGGCGCAATGGGTAATCAATCCCGCTGCGGCTGTGGCTAAAGTGGCCAGTCAAAAGTACAGCGATCGAGCGGATCAGCAATTATTAGTCAATTTAGGGCAAGTTTTGCGGGAAAATGCCCTAAGAAATCTCTCTCGCCAAGCGGTGTTACTCTACAGTGGCAGTAATCTCGCCCCAACTCTCCCCACCAAGACAAAAATCGCCACCACTACTCTCAAGGAAATTCTCGCCCAAGCTGAACCAATCACGGAAATCGATCGCCAACCGGTTAATATTCTGCTGGTTGGACGCACCGGGGCCGGCAAAAGCAGTTTAATCAATACTCTCTTTCGGGCCGATTTAGCCCAAGTGGATCTATTGCCCAGTACCGATGCCATCCAATCCTACCATTGGCAAACCCCAGAAGGAGACGAGTTAATCCTCTGGGATACCCCAGGCTATGAACAGGCAAATCGGGCTGATTATCGGCAAAAGGTTCTCAATTATGCCGAAAACGCCGATTTATTGATTCTGGTAACTCCCGCCCTCGATCCCGCCCTGGCCATGGATGAGGCTTTTCTTAAAGATTTGCAACAAACTATTGACAATTTACCAGTTATAGTCTGTGTTTCTCAAGTCGATCGCCTGCGTCCGGTGCGAGAGTGGCAACCCCCCTATAATTGGCTGACGGGAGGAAGTCCCAAAGAAGTCAATATCCGCGAATGCTTGCAGTATCGGGCGGAATTATTCGAGGATCTCTGCGATCGCATTTTGCCGATGGTCAGTCAACAGCCAGATAGAGAAGCTTGGGGGGATGAGGAGTTATCAATCGCTTTGCTGGGGGCAATTTCGCCCGCAAAACAGTTGCGTTTAGCCCGTTTTTTAGCGGATTTAGAAACTCGAACCCTGGCAGCGGCGAAAATAATCGATCGCTATACTTTACAGATGGCCACGGGGCAAGGTTTAACGGCCCTATTAAAAAGTCCTATTCTAGGTTTTATCTCCACTTTAGCCACGGGAAGACCGACTTTAGCTTATCTTTTAGCTGAACAAATTCCTGTGGAACAATTACCAGTAGCGATCGGTAAATTACAGATGGCCTACGAGCTTTCTTCTCTCTTAAATCCGGAGAATAAAAGTTTTGATTTATTGGCACTTTGGCCAATACTATTAGAAAATTCTAGCACTGCCGACAAGGAAGCTTGGGCCTGGGGTCATGCTCTGGTAGAATATTGGACAAAGAACCTATCGATCGAACAGTTCCGGTCAAGTTATCAGGGGTATTTAGAAACGACAAAAACAGGCCTGTAGCCAGATTAATTAAGCTAAAACTTTCTTCCACTTCAAAAGTATAGGAGAGTGGGGAGGAGAGGTTTCTGGGGTTGAGATTTCTGGCCCTTGTACTAAAATTACCAATGGGAGAGATTTTTTCGTGTTTTTTTGAAAGTTCTATTCATTTTTTTCATTTTCAGAGTTTTCATCGTTAGTTTTCGACGAACTACCCAAACCACTAAAATAAAAGGCGGTGACTGCTGTAGCTATTGGCCCTAAAAAAGTATAAATTGTCTTAGAAGAATCATTAATTAGGGTTGCCGCTTTATCCACTCTACTTTGTACTTCTTGTTCTTCGATAGCTTTCAAATTTATATTTAAATTAAAAATTCCAAGAGAAGCAAAAGAAATGAGACAAATAGAAAGAATTTGTAAACCAGCAGTGGTTAACAATCCCAACCAAAGCCACGTTGCTAAGGAACCAGCTACTTTAGTATTAAAATTATGTCTTTGGTCTGAGGGTGATATAGCTGTAGCTGGTTTACCAAATTCAGATACTTCATTGTCTAAATGATAAGGCTCCGGATTCTTCTTTAGATTATGACGCACAGAGTTCCTTTCAGTTGGAAGAACCAAAGAAGCGCTGGAATCTTTTGGGTTGTTAACTTCCTCTGTCTCATTTTTTGAATCACTGGTCATAACTAAACAATTAGTAGTGGTCTCTGTTCATTACCTTTTTGCAGTATTAATTGAGTATCTTCCTCCGTCTCAGTTTTAGCATATAAAGCCATGAGTTTTAATCCTTTACGAATGACTTCAGACTCTGTTAAGTCTAGCTCTTTAGCTATTTCTTTAAGATATTCAGAGTCCTTTTGACTAAGATTTACTCGAAATTGTCTGGTAGCCATTTTTTTTTGTTAATTTAGTGAATGGATTGTATCGATTCACTGATAACTGATCACTAAGGTCGAGAAGAGCCATTTTTACCATTGAATGTATCATTGCCGTCCTTGCTACCGTTGAGGGTATCGTTGCCAGCAGGACCGTGGACATAAGCATTCTTGGGTGGCTGCTCATCCTCTCAGACCAGCTGTGGCTGCTCATCCTCTCAGACCAGCTACTGATCGCGTTTACCGGCAGCACCGTGGACATAGGCATTCTTACGGATATTCAAGTATCTGTAAGGTCGAGAAGAGCTATTTTTACCATTGAGGGCTATAGTAGGGTCAATTCATGAATTGACCCTACAGTTTGATTTAAGGGTTGTCATCGTCCTTTCTCATAGATGTCCATAATAGTCTGCCTTTAGAAACTTAGCATCCTAACTACAGTATCCTATCTTACCCTAATTACACCAGATATGTCAACCAACTATTACACTGGATATGTCAAGCAATTACACCAGATATGTCAACTATGTCAAATCAACATAAACGAGTCCTGACGGTACTCAATGGGTGCAATAGGTCAAATACCATCAACTTATTCACTTATTTGTTATTAAAAGGCTATTTTTCGCAAATTTTAACCAAAATAATCTTAGGTTTTATTCATGCTTAGGTACAATAGGGGGTATAATAGGGTATTTAGTAGGTGGTATTATATATACATATATGCAAGGCATAGCAATGGGTGTAATGTGGGTGTAATGTGGGGTTCAATAGATACCACAGTGCTGAGTTCCTATGGTATGATAGTTCCATCAACTTTTAGATAGATAAAAGTATGGCAGACACAACTAAACAAGTGAGTATGCTAGAATTGGAGTTAGAAGATGATCTAATCAGACAAATTGAAGATGTAGCTGATTCTGGTTGTTTTTCAAAAGATGAATTATTACAAAGTATTTTAGAAGCATGGAGATATCATCAGGCCTATATACATAGACTTGAAAATATGGTTCAAATAATCAATATTAAGTAATTCGATTTGAGGGTAATGTGGAATGATTACTATCAAATGATTACCTGCTTATTGTTTTGAGCTAACAAAAAAATTTATCACTATTTTCTTGAACAACAGTCTATTAAACTTTCATAACAAGTAACCCTGAGACAATTATCAGTTTTAGCAATTATTGAGATGTTAATTTATTATAAGCAGAAATAATCGCCGCATTTTCCCAATCATCATCAAAAGGAAGCGCATCGGGATCTGACAAAGCATTAGCCTCGATTTCTGCATCGCTCATCGATTTAACTCGCTCCCAATCGGTTAAATCTTGCCTTTCCTCTTTTGTGTTAACAATCCCCATCTTGGGGGATACTCTCTTGATACTTTCTTCGCTCACGTTCGTTTGCTCTCCTAGCACTAATCAATCGGCAAGTTTCCCCTCTTATAGTATAGACAACATAACAGATTATCCCGTTTAATTGTCCCAGCAAACACATCCTTATTTCTTGGTAATCTTGGCGATTATCTTCTCTGATTAGACAGTGACCATCGAAAATAGGAGGAACAGCCGCAAAATCTATCCCATGCTTCTCTATATTAGAATATCTTTTAGACTGATCCCAGTCAAATTCTCTAAATTGCATAAATAAATCTCCAAAAATTGTCTTTGTAGAGAATTATTCCTATATCTCCTCCTTACCTATCGTTTTGAACGAACAAAAATTTTTATCACTATTTAAACTTCAATAATTTTTTGTTATATCGATAAATTACTAGCCCTAAACGCAGAAATTTTGAAAAAGCGAAGCCTCCGCTTCTACTATAATCAGAGAAGGGTAATTGAGACAATTTCTGCATCACCTTAAATAGCTCTTTAGGTTTTGCGTCCGAGAAAATTAATAATCTGGGGACTAATTTCTTTTGACCAATGTTCTTGGGGATAGTGTTTCGCTTCTGCGAGGGGGATTAATTCCACTCCTGATTTAGTAGCTAATTTTTCGACAGTGACAGAAGATAACCAAGGATCGCCCATTCCCCAGACAAAAAGGATAGGTTTTTCAAAGTTCTCTAAACCTGTCTCAATTTCTGCCATAGTTTTCGATAGGTTTAAATTGCGAATCGTGGCCAGTAAAGCGCGACCCACTGCCGAAGTTTTTAGATAAGGTTGACGGAAAATAGCCAGATCTGCATCACTAATCACAAAACCGCTACCGGTTTCTAAAGTACGATCGACTAATAAGGGGTCTTGAGTCGCCATATCTCCGAGGAAAGGTAGCCCCCATTGTTTCATTATCCAGGGTAATTTAACATCCCTGGAGAGGGGAGTATTTAAAACGATCAAGCGCTCAATTTTATCAGGATTTTCTAGGGCGTATTGTAAACCGACGGAGGCTAAAAAACCCTGGACAATGAGGGAGATTTTCGGCAATTGGAGAGCTTGAATAAAATCGGCCAAGGCTTGACAAAAAGCGCTAGGTGTGTAGGCGAAATCTCTGGCATCGGGTTTAGCGGATAAACCGGAACCGATCCAATCGGGGGCAATGGCATTAATGTTATATTCTTCTAAACTGGTTAATAATTCCCGCCAAATATAGCCATGGGCGGGTAAACCATGGAGTAGGATCACGGGGGTTGTATCCGGTTGTTGAGCGGGGTTAACCTGTCGATAAAACCACTGGAGAGAGCCGACTTCGAGAAAATTTTCTAAAATAGCCATGGTTAATGGGGGATTAATAATCATTAACCATTGTCCAACGTCTAGGAACCGATCGCACCGGCAAATTTTCCACCCCGGCAGTTATAGGGAGCTTGCGTCGAGACTTTGTGCTTCTCCGGGGGTTAAGGGTAAATGAAGACCGCATTCTTGTTTTAAACCCTTGAAACGGGTGTCTCGTTCGTTGCTATCATTGGCGGTTAAAGGCCGACTGGAGTGCCAATCGCCCACGGAGACATAACCTAGATCAAAATAGGGATGGTAGGGAAGATCGTATTTAGTCAGATAGTCATAGATGGTTTTGGCATTCCAGTCAAGTATCGGTAATATTTTGTAACGTTCGCCCTGTGGATTGACCCATTGGAGAGTTTTGCGGTGGTCGGTTTGGTCGCGACGTAAACCTGCTAACCAAGCGGTGGCCTTTAATTCCTTCAGGGCCCGTTGCATCGGCTCCACCTTGCGGATTTTGTCGTAGAGATTGAGGGAGTCCAGATCGTTATTTGACCACAGTTTACCGTGGATTGCTTCCATGCGGGCGGGACTGAGGGGAGATTGATAAACTTTCAGGTTTAAATGGAGGCGTTGGCTTAAGTCTTCGGCAAATTGATAGGTTTCCGGGGGAAGATAGCCAGTATCGATCCAAATGACGGGAATATCGGGGATAATTGCGGTGACGAGGTGCAACATTACCGCCGCTTGAATGCCGAAACTGGTACTCATCACCAAACCTTCCCCAAAGGTGGCTTCCGCCCAAGCGACGATTTCTGCGGCGTTAGCGAAGTCAAAACGTTGATTAATTCTCTCCAGGTCGAGGGATAGAGGGGAGGAAAAAGACCGGTCGGCAGTGGGGATGAAGGCAGTTTCTAGGGCCTGTGGATGAGAATTAAGCAAGTGTAAATCTGGCATTCTGGCTAAGATTTAAGTTATTAGTAGCGGCGGATACTGATAGATTACAATCTATCCATTAGGGTTTGAGCATAGAGTTACCTCCATCTCCTCCCCTTGAGAAACGTGGGTGAGACTTTCGCCTCCGACGGCTCCTAGTTTAACTGCTTCATTGTTAGGGATACAGCTTGACAATCGAGGGCCGTTTTATCGAAAATTTGGGTTAAAACCCCGTCGTTTTACGGTTGAAAATCTATATACTGTACTTCTACTATATCTGATGGGGTGAAGTGTGGCCCACACTAGCGACACCCTCCTTTCTCAAAAATCTCTCTGGTTACACTAGGTTAAGCAAGATGGGGAGGGATTACCGCTAGTTTTTGCAGTTGTTTTTCAATATTGGCCCTTAATTGGGTCCGGGTGATTTCTTTTCCCGTTTGAGCGGTGTGTGCATTTTCTAGAAAAATAATACTATCTACTTTTTCTAGGGCAAATAATTGGAATAAAAGATGGGTTACGGGAATCAGGAGCGTTGATAGGGGTGAATTGGGGGTATTTTGAGCAGATATGGCCATTTTTTCCGTAGCAAAGGCATAGATTACCCTTTTCTCCTGTTGCGGCTGCCGCCGATGGGCTAAGGTGGTTAGTAACCAATCACCCTGGCTATTCTGCACCACATAGTATTGTAAATGTTTTAACTGTCTGGCCATGGCCGCAAGGACGGGATTAACCGCTTCTTCCATGACTACGGGGGCCAGTCCGTAATTGACGGCGTCTCGACTTAAAATATGCAGTTGTGCCTTTAATTTCATGGCTAATCATGTCTATAAACTAATCGATATTGACCATTCCTACCAGCGATGAGCGGTTTTTCTGCCAGTACAATTTTAGGCGTTGCTCATTTGTGATCTGAATCCTCTTTGCTGGGATTTTTAAAACCTAGACCCAAACTAACTTTGGCACGGGAACCTGCACAGTTGCCATTCATCCCTTGATTCAGCAACGCTATTTAAAATTGTCGTCGTGAAAAGATGAGGATGGAGATACCCAATAATAGACCAGTATAAACGAGACTGTAGAGGGCATTAGCGATTAAGACATCAGCACTAGGCAGCAAACCATAAACGGCCTCGTTTCTAAAATTTAATCTCTCTAAATCTGGGAGAATTAGATAAATATTTTTAGTGATAGCGAGGATATTGGCATTTTTGCTGATTATACCCAATTGGATCAGATCTTTGCTGATGTGACCCATTAGATAGACCCCAAAAGTCATTAACGTGGCTAAAATCGAACTGGTAAATACCCCAAAAGCGATCGCCACGGCTGCGATGAGAATTAATTCCAAACCGAGATAGAAAACCGAGACAATCAGGGGTAAAGCTTGAAAAGATACTTTCATCCCCGACAACATCAGCAGGTAAATCACCAACATTACCCCCAACATCACCGCTAAAACCCCGGACAAACCCAAGTGTTTACCGAGGATAAATTCGGCCCGACTCAGGGGTTTAGGAATCAAAACTAAAATAGTTCTCTTGTCAATTTCCTTATTAATTAGCCCTGTACCCACAAAAACCGCAACAATTACCCCTAATAACCCGATAGCGGCTAATCCCAAGTCAAGAAAGATTTTCTGATGGGTTCCCACCGCAATTTCTGGTAATAAACGCCAAGCGAAGGCCATCAACAAGGCAAAAAACCCGATAAAGTAAAGAATTCGATCGCGGATAACCTCGCGAAAACTGTTAGCTGCGATCGCCCAGATTCTCAGGATGCTGATACCCATAGCCTTTCATCAAAATAATATCTGTCTTTCCTAGATTAAGAGATTGTTTTATCCCCTCATTATGCCCAATTAGGGTTTGCGGCAAAAAGTTTTTCGGTGGTGGCTGGGTGTGGGGTGTGGGGTGTGGGGTGTGGGGTTTTACCAGTTTTGAGGTGGCCAATTACCTAATTTTCAGGGAAAAAGTCCAGGAATTTCCCCCCGATCACTCCCAGATCCAGTACTTTTTGATTGACAAAAGGTCTAAAAGTCTTACCCAACAAGGTTTTTAGATTTATTCAGCAAGCCCCAATTATTAACGTCCCTATTTGATCGAGAATACACCAATCTATTACTTTTTTGCTGGCCCTGTGTAGGTAATTTTCTCCTCGACAGTTTCGTTTATGGCTTAGGAATATCAATTTTTGAGGTTTGAGGTTTTGGGTATGATTAGGTGTTGACAATCTCACCGTTAAGCCTACGACTATAGACTATAATGGGAGATTGCTGCTTCTACTCCTCTTAACTAGGGTTTGCTGAATAAATCTAAAAACCTTGTTGGGTAAGACTTTTAGACTTTTTGTCAATCAAAAAGTACCGGGCATGGGAGTGATCAGGGGGAAAATTCCTGGACTTTTTCCCTGAAAATTAGGTAATTGGCCCCCTCA
>NZ_JAPZQM010000165.1:0-7823 GCF_027530565.1 Microcystis sp. LE19-10.1B
GGGGGTCAATTACCTAATTTTCAGGGAAAAAGTCCCTGAATTTCCCCCTGATCACTCCCATATCTGGTACTTTTTGAGGGGAAAAAAGTCCAAAAGTCTTATCCAACAAGGTTTTTAGATTTATTCAGCAAGCCCTAATTAGGGTTTGCCCTGACCTTACACGATCGAGTGCTGTCTTTCAGCTATGTTTATTGTTCCCTAGGGCAGTTGGGAACTAACAGCGATCGCTAAATTTCTGTTTTTTGATCGCAATTTACAGCCTTTCCCATAAACATAAAGTATAACCTAATTTGGTATTGACGAACAGCTACCCAAAAGGAAAACTTCCTACAGGTTTGACAAATAGAATTAAATGCTTGATAATCTCGGTTTTTAGGCAAAGGGAGACAGATCTACCCCTATCCCTAGAGACATAAAAGTGCGATGTCAAAAAAGAATTGTAATCATACCAAACCGGGGACTTTGCGATAGATAGAAGCGAGCGATCCCCGGAATCCTACACTGGTGAATTCTACCGCATCCCCGGCTTCATAGATCTGTTCTTTCCAGATTCCAGAATCCTCGCGACGGTGACATTCAATTTTCCTCTGGTTTTGATGGATAAGAATGTATTCTTTTAAGGTGGGACAGGTTTGATAATCGCTAAATTTATCACCCCTATCAAAGGATTCCGTAGATTTCGATAATACTTCAATAATCAGAACGGGATAGAGAATAAAATCATCGGTATTGTTAATCTCTCTCTCGTCACAAACCACCGCAATATCGGGATAATAATAACAATTTGCCTCCTCTAACCGGACTTTGATATCGGAAGTGAGAACAAGACAGGGACTATCATCGAGATGGATATTCAATAAAGTAGCTAGATTGGTATTTAAGACAATATGCGGCTTTTTTGCCCCTACCATTGCATAAATCCGTCCTTTTCGGTACTCGTGCTTGATCGGACTGACTCTTTCCCCTTCTAGATACACTTCTGGAGAGACATAAAAAAAATTAGGATTCGTCACCATCGTCCCCATGCTCCCTATCCTCGAATAACTAAATTATAGCCTTTCGGAATCATCGCTCTTGGACTCAATCTCGCTAGACTTATAGATCAATGATTGTCACTTGTAATATTTGTATTACAGTTATGTGACAGAATAGAGATAACGACTCTCAAAGGGACGTTATTTAGGAATGAATCCCAAAAACGATTGATATCCATAGGTTTGCCAGAATGTCCAACGCTAAAAGTTACAAAGATACCGTTAATTTGCCTCAAACTGACTTTGATATGCGAGCAAATGCCAGTAAACGTGAGCCAGAAATCCAGAAATTCTGGCAAGATGAGCAAATATATGAGAAATTAGCGCAAAATAACCCCAAAGAATTATTTATTCTCCACGATGGACCCCCCTACGCTAACGGGTCCCTGCATATCGGTCATGCTTTAAATAAAATTCTCAAAGACATTATCAATAAATATAAACTGCTGCAAGGCTACAAAGTGCGCTATGTGCCGGGTTGGGATTGTCACGGGTTGCCGATCGAACTAAAGGTTTTACAAAGTCTCAAAAGCTCAGAAAAAGAGGGTCTAACCCCTTTGAAATTACGTCAGAAAGCCCACGATTTTGCCCTTCAAACGCAAAAAGAACAGTGTGAAGGTTTCAAAAGGTATGGAGTCTGGGGAGACTGGGAAAATCCCTATTTAACCCTAAAACCTGAATACGAGGCCGCTCAAATTGCCGTATTCGGAAAAATGGCCCTAAAAGGTTATATTTATCGGGGACTAAAACCAGTTCACTGGAGTCCTAGTTCTCAAACCGCTTTAGCTGAGGCCGAATTAGAATATCCCGAAGGTCACACTTCCCGCAGTGTCTATGTTGCTTTTCCGATTACGTCAGTTTCAACCCCGGTTTTAAGGCCATTTTTGCCTAATTTATCCGTCGCTATCTGGACGACTACCCCCTGGACTTTACCCGGGAATTTGGCCGTCGCATTAAACCCAGAATTAAACTATTCAGTGGTGGAAACTAGCGAGTCTAATTATCTAATCGTAGCGACGGATTTAGTCGAAAAATTGGCCGACACTTTTAACAGGACTTTGACGATTAAAGCAACGGTTAAAGGTCTGGAATTAGAACATACTAAATATCGTCATCCTTTGTTTGACAGAGAAAGTGCGATTCTCATCGGTGGGGATTATGTCACCACTGATTCCGGTACCGGATTAGTTCACACGGCCCCCGGCCATGGTCAGGAAGATTATATCGTCGGTCAACGTTACGGTTTACCGATACTTTCTCCCGTGGATGATAAGGGAAATTTCACCGCAGAAGCGGGACAATTTGCGGGTTTAAATGTCTTGAAAGATGCTAATGAAGCAATCATTTTAGCACTGACAGAAAAGGGTGCCTTACTCAAAGAAGAAGCATATCAGCATAAATATCCCTACGATTGGAGAACCAAAAAACCGACAATTTTCCGCGCAACAGAACAATGGTTTGCTTCCGTGGAAGGATTCCGGGAATTAGCTTTAGAAGCAATTGATTCGGTGCGTTGGATTCCTGCAACGGGTAAGAATCGCATCACTTCTATGGTTAGTGAAAGAAGCGATTGGTGTATCTCTCGTCAGCGCAGTTGGGGGGTTCCTATTCCTGTTTTTTATGACGAAGAAACGAATGAACCTCTGTTAACGGAGGAGACGATTAATCACGTTCAAGCTATCTTCGCAGTCAAGGGTTCTAATGCTTGGTGGGAGTTATCCGTAGAGGAATTGTTACCTCCCAGTTATCGCAATAATGGTCGCAGTTATCGCAAGGGAATGGATACTATGGATGTGTGGTTTGATTCTGGTTCTAGTTGGAATGCGGTGGCTAATGCTCGACCAGAATTAAGTTATCCTGCGGATATGTATCTAGAAGGATCGGATCAGCATCGGGGATGGTTTCAATCGAGTTTATTAACCAGTGTCGCTGCTAATGGTATTGCTCCCTATAAAACGGTGTTAACTCACGGTTTTGTTTTGGATGAACAGGGACGAAAAATGAGTAAATCTCTGGGGAATGTCATCGATCCCAATGTGATCATTAATGGTGGTAAAGACCAGAAAAAAGAACCCGCTTATGGGGTGGATGTGATTCGGTTATGGGTGTCCTCGGTGGACTATACCAATGATGTGAATATCGGTCAAAATATTCTTAAACAGTTGGTAGATATCCGTAATAAAATCCGTAACACTGCCAGGTTTTTACTGGGGAGTTTAAATGATTTTGATCCCGTTAAAGATGCGGTAGCTTATGAAGAGCTACCGGAGATTGATCGCTATATGTTACATCGTATCTCGGAGGTGTTTACGGAAGTAACGGCAGCTTTTGAAAGTTTCCAATTTTTCCGCTTTTTCCAGACGGTACAGAATTTTTGTGTTGTCGATTTATCTAACTTTTATATCGACATCGCTAAGGATCGTTTATATATTTCTGATCCTAATTCTTTCCGTCGTCGCAGTTGTCAAACAGTCTATGCTATTGCTTTAGAAAATCTCGCTAAAGCGATCGCTCCTGTCCTCTCTCATCTAGCGGAAGATATCTGGCAATTTCTCCCCTACAAAACTCCTTATTTATCGGTATTTGAGTCAGGATGGCTAAACATCGATCCTGCTTGGAATAATCGCGAATTGGCCGATAAATGGGCGAAATTCCGGCAGCTACGCACCGAAGTTAATAAGGTGATGGAAACTGCCAGAAATGATAAAGCGATCGGTGCTTCTTTAGAGGCAAAAGTTTTACTTTATGTTCCCGATGAAACCTTACAACAGGAGTTGGAATTATTCAACAATTGTGAGAGTTTAACGGGGAATAAAGTCGATGAATTGCGTTATCTATTTCTCTCTTCTCAAGTGGAATTAGTTAGTGATATTAGCGCAATTCAAACCGCCGAATATAAAGGAGAATCGGACTTTGTTTCGGTGGGAATTGTCAAAGCGGACGGCGAAAAATGCGATCGCTGTTGGAATTATTCGACTCAAGTGGGAAAATTTGCCGATGATCCCACTATTTGTGAGCGCTGTAATGCCGCTTTAAAAGGAGAGTTCTAAGCTAAATTAAAAGGGTGCTTTATTGTCTAATAAAGTACCCTTGTTTAATCCTCAGCTAAAAAAAAACTTATTCACAGGTATTAACTCTAGCGAATAGATAATTAGGGATGGAAGATTACCAATCAGCTTTTTTACAACGTCATCAAGATACAGAAATACTTTGTAAATCTAATAGGAAAATAGCTGCTATGCACTTTGGAGGTATTACGATCGAATGTTTTCTGAAATCTATGATCTTAGCTTCGGTATCCAGTCAAGAATGGAAAACTGATTCCAATAACCCCGGACATACTATAACTAATCC
This sequence comes from Microcystis sp. LE19-10.1B, assembly GCF_027530565.1. NCBI lineage: Bacteria > Bacillati > Cyanobacteriota > Cyanophyceae > Chroococcales > Microcystaceae > Microcystis > Microcystis sp. LE19-10.1B. Next base: position 4,389 of record NZ_JAPZQM010000165.1, read on the forward strand.
GGGTCACAGTTTGACAACTGCTTTAAAACGTCATAATCGTCTCTATTCGAGAGTTCAAAATTTTCCAGAGGTGAGAAAATGGATTAATATAGTAGAAAAACCTAGTCAAAATTTTATAACTATGGGTTATTCCAGCGGTGAACCAAATGACGATGAATACAAATAGTGGTTATCAGCGTATAAAAGTCTGAAAAGTTGGCTTCATAAACAAGCTACTCAACTTTGAGGAGATAGTTATGTCAGAAACTTGGTTAAGATCACTGAAACAAAATTGATGATTTTAATTGGCTTAGTAAATTAAATCTAATTAACCCTTTTCAACGGTAAAAAAATATCCATCCTGATATACTTGATCGCAAGTCCATTTCCCAGAGCCAAAATAAAGCGATTGCTTTTCTGAGCGGGTGCATTAACAAAGTATAGTGGGTCTGACAGCATTTCTCCTAATTTAGACTGCCTATCGGAAATTTTAGTACAAATGCTCGGACTGGCAACTCTGGCACTCCCATGCAGTCTTAACGAGTAATCTGGATAGTCAGCAGTCCATTACGGTCATTTCCTTGTCACCCCGTCAGAGTTAAGAGCAAAGCACGGACAGAAGCGAAGTTTGACCCGACGATTGGCTAATGGTATCGATAAACATCTTCAATGCTGCTTTTGAGAAGGAGACGGGTTGCTAAAGCCTCTATAATAAGTACCCATAGAGATGCCGACAACTTCCCCTGTCGATAGCGAATAAGGAGAAAAAAAACCCAGTGTTTGTCCTCAAAGGTTACGAGTATTTTCTAGGATTTCTGCTCGCTTGCAGTTTAGTACCAATCCTATCCCTAACTGCCTCCAAAGTCCTGCGGCCTAGTGGTGGCGGTCCAGAAAGACGTACCACCTATGAATCGGGGATGGAACCGATCGGCGGTGCTTGGATTCAGTTTAACATTCGTTATTATATGTTTGCCCTCGTTTTCGTGGTTTTTGACGTGGAAACCGTCTTTCTCTACCCTTGGGCAGTAGCTTTCAATCAATTGGGCCTATTAGCTTTTGTAGAAGCATTGATCTTTATTGCTATCCTTGTGGTTGCTCTCGTCTATGCTTGGCGGAAAGGAGCCTTAGAATGGTCATAAAGGCCATAATTTTCCTTATTTTTGACTTTTCATGAGAGGATAACCGGATGAGTCCCAACCCTACCAGCGAATTTAAGCAAATTATCGAACAACAAAGCGAAAAAATCCTCAATCCCATCGAACGCACCAAAGTTACCCAGGATTTATCGGAAAATGTCATCCTTACCACCGTTGATGACCTGTATAACTGGGCGCGTTTGTCAAGTCTTTGGCCGATGCTATACGGTACAGCTTGCTGTTTTATCGAGTTTGCAGCCTTGATTGGTTCCCGTTTTGATTTCGATCGCTTTGGTTTAGTTCCCCGTTCTAGTCCCCGGCAAGCCGATTTAATCATCACTGCCGGTACAATCACCATGAAAATGGCCCCCGCTTTGGTGCGTCTGTACGAAGAAATGCCAGAACCTAAATATGTGATCGCCATGGGTGCCTGTACGATTACGGGGGGAATGTTCAGCAGTGACTCCACCACCGCAGTCAGAGGGGTAGATAAACTTATCCCCGTGGATGTCTATATACCCGGTTGTCCCCCCCGTCCAGAAGCGATTATCGACGCGATTATTAAACTGCGGAAAAAAGTCGCTAACGAATCTATTCAAGAACGTGGGACTGTCCTCCAGCAAACCAATCGTTATTACAGCACCACCCACAAAATGCAGGCCACAGAACCGATTCTCACAGGTAAATATCTACAATCGGCCACCCGTCAAGCACCCCCGAAAGAGTTACTAGAAGCCACTGGTATGCCTGTTCCCCCCGCTCTTTTGACCACGAAACAAAAGGAAGAAATCTAAATGACTGAAGAAACGACAGCTATTGTGCAAGCTGGCCCCACTTCGATTTGGTTAAGCGAAAATGGTTTTGAGCATCAAGCTTTAGAAGCTGACCATAGTGGTGTGGAATTGATTAAAGTAGAACCAGACTTTTTAATTCCTCTGGCCACTGCTTTATACGCTTATGGTTTTAATTATCTCCAATGTCAGGGCGCTTACGATTTGGGACCAGGGAAAGAATTGGTTAGTTTCTATCATCTGGTCAAAGTAACCGATAATGTCGATAGTCCCGTGGAAGTGCGCTTAAAAGTCTTTCTTCCTCGAGATAATCCCCGGGTTGCTTCGGTTTACTGGATTTGGAAAGCGGCTGACTGGCAAGAACGAGAAAGTTATGATATGTTCGGCATTATTTATGAAGGACATCCCCACCTGAAACGGATTTTAATGCCGGAAGATTGGGTCGGTTGGCCTCTACGCAAAGACTACGTTTCTCCCGAATTCTACGAACTACAGGACGCTTACTAAGTCGAGAATTTAATCACTAAGTAGGGTTTGCTGAAAAAGTTTGTTGGTGGGGTTAGGAGTCAGTAGCCGGTCGTCAGGAGCCGGTCGTTTCAGGCTTTGTTGCCCTCTCTTTACGTACTAATTTTGTACTATAAGGAGAATAATGCAAGGTTTTTGAGGGGCCCAATCCGATTTTCTAGCACTAACATCGGATTTTAACAGGTCAAAAGCCTTATTTTAAAAGGGTTTTACCATTATTCAGCAGACCCTAAGTAGGGAGGCAAAATTATTTGTAGGATGGGTTAGCGGTAGCGTAACATAATCAGGCGTTGGGTTTCATGCTTCAACCCAACCTACGTTCATCTTATATTTAATTCCACCCACCCACTTAATATCGGGTTAGAAGATATTTCTAGCCCGATTTTTGCTGTTGACTATTTAGGGTTTGCTGAATAAATCTAAAAACCTTGTTGGATAATATGGCTCTTCGGTTTGTGTTATGCAATGGACGGGGGTTATAAAGGATAAAACCCTTACATAGAAAGACATTGCTTCGATTTTTGCCAATTGTTTTCTATCTAGAACGAGCTAATCAATTGAGTCTCTTGCCCTATAAGGATTTAGTCGATTTATGCCCCCTATCGAACCATACCAAGTAACGAAGAACCGATATTTTTAGACTTTTTTGAAATCAAAAAGGGGTGCATCTCATTTTTGTAAATCTACCAAGTTGGGATTTTTACGGGGACACTCTCGGCTAAAATCGGGCGTTACTTTCGGTTTTATCACTCAATCCAAGCTTTTGGGGGGTAGAACCCTAGGGCTGTTTCATTCTCCCATCAGAATATCAAAAGTAAAAGCGATCACTATCAGGTAAAATGAGAAGTGACCGCCAACTTTTAAAATATATGTTGAGCTTAATAGAAAAACTGAAACAAGTCAAGGACTTTCGGAAAGATCAAGGAAAAAGACACCCTTTATGGATAGTATTAGTAGTAATAATACTGGGAACAATGCTAGGATACTCAGGTTAGAGAGAGCTA
>NZ_JAPZQM010000560.1:0-9457 GCF_027530565.1 Microcystis sp. LE19-10.1B
CGAAAAACTAATGCGCTCCGGGGTTTGGGGGGTAGAACCCCCCAAAGGCTTGGATTGAGTGATAAAATCAGAAGTAATGTCCGATTTTAAAAGAGAGTTTCCCCTTAAAAATCCCAACTTGCTAGATTTGCAAAAATGAGATGCGCCCCATACTGCTCACTTAAAACTCAAATCTGATAACTGTTAACTTACCCACTGATAACTGATAACTGATAACTGTTATAAAGCACCGGCTGCCGTGCGATCGAGTATTCCCGATCCTAGATGAGAGGTAATATTAATTGCTTGCAGGACCGGTTGAGAGTCAACTCCTTTGGGATAATCGATAACACTAACCGCGCCATTTCCCTGTTTAATATTCCAGAAATTGGCGGGTTTTAAACCCAATAAATAACAAAGAATCACCTTATTAATGGCATCGTGGGCCACTACCATAATTGTCTTAGGACTATCGCTATTACTATAGGTTTTAACGATTTGCCGCCAACAAGCGATCGCTCGATCCCAAACTTCCTGTAAATTCTCCCCTTCCGGCATTTGTACGGTTTCCGGGGCATTTTTCCAGTCTTCTAACATCCCGGGGAAACTCGCTTCAATTTCCTCCTCTAATTTGCCTTCCCAAAGTCCGTGACAGATTTCCGTCAGATCCCCTTGGGTATCTAAGGTGACATCGGGGTGATATTGCAGGATAATTTGGGCAGTTTCCTTGGGACGGGACAAAGGACTGGTGACAGCGTGATCGATCGCCGTTTCTCGCAGAAATTCGGCGGCTTTCTCAGCTTGGGCTTTGCCATTATCATTGAGAGGAATATCGCGCACACCTTGAAAACGTTTATCCCGATTCCATTGGGTTTCTCCGTGACGCACAAGCAGCAGCCTGGAACCTTGGAAAGGAGGACGCGGTGGGGGTAAAGCTATCCCTAAGTGTGCTGTTTGATTGAGGGATTCCACCTGGACAGGATCACCAAAATCACCCGTAAAATTGAGAACATTAACGCAACAGTTAGATTGTTGCAGGGAATGGTATAAGGAAACTGGAATACCGATGGCACTGAGGATTAAACAGCGATTAATGCCGTTATGGGCAACAATGAGGATAGTTTTGCCCTCGTGTTGGGGAATAATTTCTCGCCAAAAATCCTGCGCTTGTTGATAGAGGGAGAGAACGGGATAATGTTCTTGACCATCGGGCAGTATCATCTTAAATTGGTGAGGTTTTTGGTGCCAATCCCGATATTCTTGGGGGTATTGAGCTTTTACCTCCTCTTTGACCATATTTTCCCAGATAGGCAGATCGATTTCTAGTAACTGCGAAGTGGGTTGAATGACGGGAGAGTTATTTAAACGAGACTGAATCACCTCAGCAGTAGATTTGGCTCTTTGGAGAGGACTACAGTAAAAAGCGGCGATATCGATTTTACTGAGGGCATTTCCTACTTTTTCCGCGTCCAGATGGCCTTTTTCTGTCAAAACCGAGCCATCACTGCGACCTTGTATTTTCTGCTCTGCGTTATAACTGCTTTGTCCATGACGAACAATAATCACACGAGTAGCCAAGCGGTTCAGTCTCCTTAACTAAAAGTCTCAATATCAGATTACAGGCGATCGGGATCGGAGTACAAATCAGTGATCAGTGATCAGTAATCAGCAATTATTATAGTTTATTTGTACTATAATATCGCCTACAGTTTCAAGGCAGCACAGCATATCAAAACTTCCTGATATAACAATCTCTTTGGGATCAAGGGTTTGGCGGTTTTATCAAGAAATCATGACAAGGTACTTGTTCAAAATCGGAATCTTGCTGTTTAATAGGTATTTATAACAAGCGATTCCCTTGATCCCCATCGAGTGGATCTCTCGTTCACAAAGCAATCGATGAGTAGTTAGAAGGATTACCCAGATCACTGCTTTTGCAAATGCCCAAAAACATTTGCCGTCGTAACTAATCGGAGAGCGTCAACTCATGGTTCCAGAATACCCCCCCTTAGATGAGATGACCTTGCGGCAACTACGACGAGTTGCCAGTCAATACAGCATCTCTCGTTACAGTCGGATGCGGAAAACGCAGTTAATCGAGTCAATTACCCAAGCTATGGGAGTAAGCGGCAATTTTAAATCTATTATTAAAGAGGAAAAACCAGTGGAAGCAGCAAAATTTGAATTAGGTCAAGCTAACCCGATCGAAGATATCCTAGGTTCAGTGGATGATGGTTTAGGAGATCTGCCCGGGGGCTACGGTGAAAATCGCATCACCCTCCTACCTCGCGATCCTCAGTGGGCCTATGCTTACTGGGATATCCCCAACGAATCAAAAGAAGATCTCCGTCGTCAAGGGGGACAACAGTTAGCCCTGCGTCTTTATGATGTCACCGATATCGATCTCAATAGCCAAGGCGCGCATAGCGTCCAAGAATATCTCTGTGATGAATTAGCCCGGGAATGGTATTTACCGATTCCGGTCAGCGATCGAGATTATGTTATCGATATCGGTTATCGTTGTGCCGATGGTCGTTGGTTAGTTTTGGCCCGTTCTCCTTTAGTGCGGATTCCTCCCGTCTATCCTTCCGACTGGATTGAAGATATTTTTGTCACCGTTAACTGGGAAGAAGAACTGGTGGGTAAAACTGTTTACGAACTCGTTCCCCCCAGCAAACGCTACGGCAGCAGCGCCGGAACCACGGGAAGCCCTATCTACGACCAAATTTTCGAGAGTGTCGGCGATATCGAGGCCCTACGGGTGGCCGGTTCCTTGTTTGGTTCCATGCAGCACGTCGCTGGTTCCGTACCGATGTCGGAAGTGATCAGTTCTTATGTATTCCCCTCTGGGGTTGGTATGTGGGCAGTTCCCACGGTATCGGGACTAACTGCTTCCGGTATAGGCATAACTGCTTCCGGTATCGGTATGGGTGCTTCGGAAACCCTACAACGTCCGCGCAAATTCTGGTTAGTTGCCGATGCCGAATTAATCGTCTATGGTGCTACGGAACCCGATGCCACCGTAACTATCGGTGGTCGTCCGATTAAACTCAATCCCGATGGCACTTTCCGCTATCAGATGTCCTTCCAAGATGGTTTAATCGATTATCCGATTATGGCCGTGGCCGCCGATGGTGAACAAAATCGTTCTATCCACATGAAATTTACCCGGGAAACCCCCTCTCGCAATACCAACACTAAAGATGAGGCGGTTCTAGAATGGTTATTCTAGATCGGGTTTTCTAACGTTACCAAAGCCAACCTAATTACTTCCCCCTAACTGAGATTTAGTTAGGGGATTTTTTTCGAGAAGTTAACGGCAAGCTACCGAGGGGGTTGCTTGCCGCTATCAACTTCTATTCCCAAATCTGACAGCTTAAATCGCCCGATTTTTGGGAAAGACGCAGATTTTCACCGTAATCGACGGGAACATCGATCACCGTAGGCACCTCTTGCCGGAAAGCCTCCTCTAGTGTCGGGATCAAATCCTGAGTAGATTCCACCCGATAGCCTTTTAATCCCATACTTTCGGCAAATTTAACAAAATCGGGATTACCAAACTTAATAAAAGAAGATGTCCCAAAATAGTTTAACTGCTTCCATTCGATTAAACCGTAACCGCCATCATTAAAGATGAGAGTGACGAAGGGAGTTCCCACCCGCAAAGCTGTCTCCAATTCCTGACAATTCATCATAAAACCGCCGTCTCCCGTCACCGCCACAATGCGCTTATCGGGATAAACTAACTTAGCGGCGATCGCACCAGGGATAGCAATACCCATAGCGGCGAAACCGTTAGAAATAATGCAAGTATTGGGACAATCGGAGTGATACTGGCGCGCCATCCACATTTTATGAGCGCCCACGTCACAAATAGCGATATCTTCCGGTCCCATCACCTGACGCAGATCGTAGATCAATTTTTGTGGCTTGATCGGAAAACCCGTATCATTGGCATAGGTTTCGTAATCGGCCCGAATTTCCGTCTTTAATCCCGCGGTGACAGGAGTTGGTTTATTCTGGCGATCGGCCCGTTTGAGGATATCGATGAGAGAATCGGTGATATCACCCACCACTTCCACCACCGGGGCATAACTGCTGTCAATTTCCGCCGGAGTCATGCCGATGTGAATAATCGGTAATTTCCCGTCTGGATTCCATTTTTTCGGGGAATACTCGATTAAATCGTAACCAACAGCGATAATTAAATCACTGCGCTCGAAGGCACAACTAATCAAATCCCGTTGCTGTAATCCTACCGCCCAAAGAGCCAGAGGATGGGTATAGGGAATCACCCCCTTACCCATAAAAGTGTTAGCCACAGGGATATTCAAGGCCGTGGCGAATTCCGTTAAAGCCTCACTAGCATTAGCGCGAATTGCCCCATTTCCCGCCAAAATCAAGGGATTTTTCGCTTTAGAAATCACTGCGGCCGCCATGTTCAAAGTCCGGTAGGAAGCGTAAACTTTTTCCTGACTATCGAGGGGCAAGGGATGACCATCGGCAGCCATAGCGGCGATATTTTCGGGAAGATCGATATGAACTGCCCCCGGTTTCTCACTTTGGGCGGTTTTAAAGGCTCTCCGTACCACTTCTGGGGTGATACCCGGCCGCACGATTTGTTTATTCCATTTCGTCACCGGGGCGAACATGGCCACCAGATCCAGGTATTGATGGGATTCAATGTGCATCCGATCGGTTCCCACCTGGCCGGTGATGGCCACTAAGGGCGCCCCATCGAGGTTAGCATCGGCTACCCCTGTCATCAGGTTAGTCGCCCCCGGTCCTAAAGTGGAGAGACAAACCCCCGCTTTTCCCGTCAAGCGTCCATAGACATCGGCCATAAAAGCCGCGCCCTGTTCGTGACGGGTGGTGATAAATTTGATCGAGGAGTTTTTCAGGGCTTCCAAAACATCGAGGTTTTCTTCCCCGGGTAGCCCAAAAATATACTCGACCCCTTCATTCTCTAGACATTTAACTAGAAGTTCGGCTGTGTTTAATTCCCCCATAATTCCCTCCTGTAGAGCTTACTTCATCAGTAAAGTCTCTAGAGATAGTTCATCCCGGCGGATTGAGGTTGTTGCGCTCAACTCGTCGGGATGATATCAGTAGACTATATGTACCAATGTAGCTGACTAAAATTTTGTTTAAGTCTATCCATATACCATTGTGACTTAGATCTTGACCCTTGGCAGATTATTTATTAGCACAATTGGGGAGAATTTTTTTTAGACCGTTAATTCTTCGGCGGCGTGGGCTAGTTGGGCGGCGACTTTGGCTAGATAGGGACGACTTAACCACCAGATAAAGGGGGACAGCCAACCCCGCAGAGTGACAGAATAGGAAATATAACTACCACAGAGGGTTGATTCCACTTGGTAGGTCATTTTCTGTTCCATGCCCGGGATAGCGAGAACTCTGAGGCTGAGGAGTTCCCCGGGGCGGACATTTTCCACGAAAACCCGGATAGGAATGGGAGTCAGACGGGTGACAGCTTGATAGATTAACCCCGGTTTAGCGATTAAACCCAAGGGAACATCAGCCTTGGCGATCAAAGGATGCCAAGAGACATCGGCCACATTGATTAATTTTTGCCAGAGGACATCGACGGGGGCGGTACTGACCACCCGATAGGTTTTGTAGAGTGAAAACTTACAGAATAGTCTGCCTTTGGCCGCTACAATCCTTAAGGAAAAATTGAGAATCACCGATTGCCTCCCGCAAAAATAATCTAGGGAATCTTCTATTTTGACATACCCCACGCCGTAAACGGACGTGGATTCTTCTCGCATCACTGCTGTGAATTTCTGGCTCAACGAGTCCACTTGAATTAGATTCCTGGCGAAATCCCACCCAGAGGTGGTTCTCTCCTCAGACTTTCGCGACCTTACAGAAGCCTGTTTTCGGGGTCCCCTACGATACAGTTCCAAACCTCTAAAATACTTGGTTTCTCTGGTACTTGGTGCTGAGAATTTTTACCTATAGGAGCATTCCCCTAGAGAACCCCATAACTCTAGTTTTCAAGGTGCGTTCATCGGTTGATGACTGGGTTTTTTAAGCGGTTGCTTACCCAGCCCCCTATTCTTAATAGCATACATCATATAAAGTCGCCCTCAAAGGGCGAGGCTTTCAACCCAATTTTTCGGTAAAAAATAAATGGCTTTCCGGCAGTGTGCGCTTTTGATAATTTTCAATTATATGAATAGATTGATAAAGCTTGTTCTCAAGCCGCTAAAAGCCTATCAGTTCTTTGTGTGATCAGTTTAACTTACTATAGCAGCGATCAATCTTTGTGTCCTCTGTGTCTGGAGTGGTTCCTTCCACTCCCTCGCCAGCAGGACTGTATCTTAGAATACATTTTACCCACCAAACCTAAGATAGCCCGGTTCTTCGCTTTGTGTTATGCGATGGATGGGGTTACAAGGGATGAAAACCCTATATAGAGTTGGCTGAATAAATCTAATTTTTTCGATAAAAGCGGCAGGGTTAAAACCAGCAAGAGTGGCTGTGCCAAGGGTAGCACCTAAAAGATAAAGAAATTGACGGCGATCGAGAGACATATTCTCAGAGCAGATGTTCCGATGATCAATTATCCTATCGATCGGTGCCTTGGCAGAGAAAAGTTTTTATTTTTACCTGTCCGCTATAAGATGTCAAATTTTTTGAGTAATTGCCAGGGAATTTAAAAAAATTTGTTTACTCAAATTAAGAGTTAAATTTGGAAGGTTTCTAGAGCGCATTTTTCCTCAAGTGGAGATGGAAAAAATCCCATCCCCACACTTGTCAATTTATTTTCGCTGCTTGTTAAATACTGAACCCATCCCCAGTAAACCCAATGCCAATAACCCCAGAATCGAGGAAGGCTCTGGAACCGCTGGAAATGGATTTGGACCGGTACTGGGTGATAAAAATCCTTTTAAAGGATCACCCACGGCTCCAAAACCAACAAGATCGAGGGAATTAAACTGAGTTATAACTTCTACATAGGTCTCTTCTCCTTCTAGTACCCTGAAACTACCGAGATCGGGGAAATCCGTAAAGTAAATGAAATCTGCACTAGCGATAGGATCGGCAACATTTGGGGTGTTTACAATCGTGATTTTTAATGGCAATGTTTGAGTGAAATCTGGGTCGGAGGAAGTGGTGTTGATTATCAGATCAACCCCATTAATCCCAGTACCCCCAAAAACAGTGCCATTACGGTAATACAAGCGCCCTGCAACAAAGTCTTGACCCTTGGGCTGATCGGTAAAGTCAGAAGGAATAAAGGACAATTGATTGGTAAATGAACCATCTACAGGCGTTCCCCATTCGATGGTGTCGGTTCCGTTGCCCGTGTATACTGAGTCGGGGAGCGTGATGGCGTTGTCAAAATGGCCTGTCACTGTCCCTGTACCTACATTTACAGTTACAGCTTGGGCGGCTTGGAAAGGGGCTAGGATGGCTAGAGTTGCCCCCGCTACCAATAAGCAATGCTTACCCCCCCCCCACATTTTTGATTACTTTTGTTAATGTTTTGGCCATGGAAAACTCTTCCTTGGTATGGTTTCCCCGATTATATAATTGTATTTTTCAAAAGACTGGTATTGCCTGCTACCAATAAGCAATGCTTACCCCCCCCACATTTTTGATTACTTTTGTTAATGTTTTGGCCATGAAAACCTCTTCTTTGGTAGGGTTTATTCGATTATATAATTGTGTTTGGCTCTCTTGGATATTGGCTGAAAAATGTTCACAATGTCACATTATGGGCTTAACGCCTGCGCCCCTACATTGCACAATGACCTCAAATACTTTTTCAGCAAGCCTTTATTACCATAAACGATAAAAACTTTTCAACAAGCGCGGCGGAATTTTTAGATAATAACCAATAATTACTAATTGATTAACTAAGGTAGTTTTGCCAACTCCTAATTTTTGCCAACGTCTTGCCGAGGTAATCACCGGAGCAGCAACTATGGCTATTTTACCCCTTTTTTTCAATCTTTGTATTAATTCAAAATCTTCCATAATTGGCAACTCAGGAAACCCGCCCAAATCTGCCAATATTGAGGCTTTTAAAAATATTCCTTGATCTCCGTAGGGAAGGGAAAGCCAGCGAGAACGCCAATTAACTAATTTTTCCACTAAACGCAGGGTTTTTTCCTCTCCATCAATTTTTAATTCAAAGGCCCCCGCTACTATCCCAGATTGGGATAAAGTATCGATAATTTGTTCTTGAAATTCATGGGGAAGTAAAGTATCTCCGTGTAGAAATAACAAAATATCTCCTTTGGCTATTTTGGCTCCTAAATTCATCTGGAAAGCACGACCTTTTCTGGGTGAAATAATTACTTTTCCTCCCAATTGTTCGGCTATTTCTCTGGTTTTATCGGTACTGCCCCCATCGACAACAATAATTTCTACCCCCGCACCTATCTGTTTTAACGTTGCTGCAATTCTTAACTCCTCATTGAGAGTCGGAATGATAATACTAAGATAATTCATCAGGTTTTGTGGTAACTAAAGTCACAGGATTTAGGGGCGACCATCGGGTAAATTTTCCTACAGATACCGAGGGATTGACTGGGATTTTTAATAACTGTTTTTTCGGTAGAAAAGTTAAACATTGCTGCCAGTTCTTCAGAGTGGCTAAAGCTGGAGTCAAAAGTCGATACCAAATTAGGTTACACTTCATCTTTATGGAAAGCGAAACTCTGTTCTAAGATAGGTGGGACAATGCCGAATATTAAAGGAGACGATGGTGCGCTCAAAACCATCTTCAGCAATAGTAAAATTATCGCAGTGGTCGGGCATTCCGAGAAATCGAGCCGCGCCAGCTATCAGGTGGCCAAATTCCTGCAAGCGGTGGGTTATCGAGTCTATCCTGTCAATCCTATGGTCAAGCAAATTGACGGTCAAAGCTGCTATCCTTCTCTAGAGGCTATCCCTGAACCTGTGGATATTGTTAACGTTTTTCGTCATCGAAAATTTTGGGTCTGAAACCCCGTCGTTCTACGACGGCTTTACTGTTAAATATGAGCATCGTTTACGAAATATATGCTAAAATGTGAGGTATGGAAAAAGCCTATTCTTACCGATTTTACCCCACACCCGAACAAGAGTCGCTATTGCGGCGCACATTGGGCTGTGTAAGATTAGTTTACAATAAAGCTCTCCATCTCAGAACACAAGCTTGGTATGAAAGACAAGAAAGAGTAGGCTACGCTCAAACTTCTTCAATGCTAACCGATTGGAAAAAGCAAGAAGAATTAGACTTTCTCAATGAAGTAAGCTGTGTACCTTTACAACAAGGGTTAAGACACCTACAAACAGCTTTTACTAATTTCTTTGCTGGTCGTACTAAGTATCCTAACTTTAAGAAAAAACATCAGGGAGGAAGTGCCGAATTTACCAAATCTGCTTTTAAGTTCAAAGACAAACAAATCTATTTAGCCAAATGCACAGAACCTTTACCTATTCGATGGTCAAGACAAAT
>NZ_JAPZQM010000349.1:0-1022 GCF_027530565.1 Microcystis sp. LE19-10.1B
TAAATCTTTATCTGGCAAGAGACTTAATTGATTAGTTCGCTCTAGATAAAAAACAATTGACAAAAATCGCTAAATGCCTTTCTATATAAGGGTTCCATCCCTTATAACCCCCGTCCATTGCATAACAATTACCGAAGAGCCTTATTTTATTATGTTTTTTAAAATTTCCTTCAATAATAATGGTGCGTTACGTCGCGTATTTAATCTATTTGTATATAGCGTTTCCCAATCTCATGAGGTACACCAAAATCTTAACTCCTGACTCCTGACTCCTCAAAACCTAAGACTCTGTACCTCACAACTATGGGAATTGCTATATTTTATAATCTTTTTGCGCTCCTAACGCACCCTACAAACTGTAATCTTTACAGGTTACAATCTACAAGTCTCGATGCGACAAAAAATACTACTATCTTCCACAGGCACCCCCAGACTGGTGCTTGTTCCCTCCAACCAGCGATGATCATTCCACCAACCCATACCCCAAACTGGGAGGTGTCCTTTAGCTGCTTTTATATCAAAAGTAATATCTTTGTAGTACAACCAGCTTCCTCCTTTTCTCCATCCTACCTTGTCCCCGAACTTCTCCCCGATGTCTGAGTTATATTTTCTTGTTCCACCTAAACCCTGATAAATCGTTTTTTGTACATAAAAGGCCAATTCAAGTCTGAATTGCATCACTGTCTGATCTACCTTTATAGAATACCTCATTCGGGGTACGATAGTCAAGACATTTTCGAGGACGATTGTTAATCAAGTTTACGGCTCTTTCCACCTCCTCTGGCTTAAGGATTTTAAAATTCGTTCCCTTGGGGAAAAATTGTCTTAACAGTCCATTGGTAGGCTCGTTTAATCCCCTCTCCCACGAATGATAAGGAGTAGCAAAATAAAAATCTGCTCCTAGTTTCTGACTCAACTCTTGATGTCCACAAAATTCTTTGCCGTTGTCACAAGTAAAGGTTTTTCTTTTGTCAGGGTGAATCTCTTGAAAAAGTTTTTCTGTGACTCTATTGATTTCCGAT
>NZ_JAPZQM010000371.1:0-10460 GCF_027530565.1 Microcystis sp. LE19-10.1B
CGAAAGTCCTTGACTTGTTTTAGTTTTTCTATTAAGCTCAACATATCTTTCAAAAGTTCGCGTTCACTTCTCATTTTACCTGACAGTGATCGCTTTTACTTTTGATATTCTGATGGGAGAATGAAACAGCCCTACCCTTATCAAGGGGGGCAGGGGGGATCGAACCTAAAATCCATTTTTAATTTAATTATAACCAGCTACTTAACAGATAAAAGTTGCAGACAGGATGCAGGTGATCGGTTACGCTTCGATATACTGGCAATAGGTGGCTGGTTGGGGAATTGGCAGCCCTTGCTCTTGTAAACCATCCAGATGAAATTGAATTGCTTCTTTCATATTTTCTGTGATTTCCTCTAGGGTTTTACCGGTAGTAACACAACCGGGTAAATCGGGAACATAAGCGGAATAGTTATTTTCAGCTTTTTCGATAATAATCGCATAACGCACGATTTCTATTCCTCAATTATTTGATTTAATTTTTCCTTGAAAATCGTTGCTATTTCTTTATAGGACATCGTTTGAGGTGCGGGATATTTAAACCCGTCTTTTTTTCGGCTTAATAATACTTCTAGTGCTTCACTAAAAATAGCTTCTTCGTTTCGATGTTCCGAAAGATACTGACGGAGTTCTGCGTTAGTCATTTCCGAAGGTGATTTTTTCATAATTCAAAGTTCCAATTCCCCTGTTCATCGATTAAAATGATCAGAAAGCAATTGACAGATAAAGATAGCGGTATCTTTCTATCAAGGAAAAGTTTTGTAAATTTCTCTACGATGTGCGACTCGTTGACAGATGATGGTTTGATTGGGTTTATCAACAGTCAGTCCAATCCTATAATCTGCAACTCTAATTTTATATTTATCTTTATGTCCTTTCATTTTATCGAGATAGCCTAATTCAAAAGGATTGTCAGTTTCTAACTCGGAAAATACGATCAACTCAACGCGAGATTGTATGTCTTTTGGCAAGGAGGTTAATTCTTTTAAAAATCTCTTGTTATATTCAACCTTCCACATTTTTGTTTTTAAGCGATTCTAAATATTGTAAGGCTTTTTCTTTGTCTAGGATTTGATCATTTTCAACTTCTTCGATGAGTTTTCCCAGTCCGTAATCCTCTAGGATTTCTTCGATTTTTTCAAATTCAGCAATGGGAATTTGAACGGCAATCGGCTTTTGATCTTTGTCTAATACATAGCTTTTGTTAATTTCTAGCATTTGGTTTTCCCTCCGATACAATTCTTAAAAATTGGCTGTAACCTTTATATGTTACATTTTACAAGTCTCGACGCGAGAGAAGAATACCCAACACCTACCACCACCAACCCAAAACCTCCACCACCAACCCCCACCCCCAACCGGGAGGTGTCCTAGGGGTGCTTTTAGGTCAAAAGTAACATCTTTGTAGTATATCCAGATATTATTCACTCGCCAGCCTACTCTATCTCCGAAAGCGTTCCAAACTCTTTCATTCCAATACCGCGTCCCACCGAGTTCGCGGTAGATTTTCGCCTGCACGGAAAAACCAAAGCGACCGCCACTATATTTAACCCATAATTGGTCAATGGTTCGCAAATCCTCGCAGGGAAAATTATTGATTGATACTAGCCATCCTTCTTTTGTGCGATTGGCAGCCTGTAGCATTACCTTCATGGTTTCTTCGTCCGCTTCTTTCCATTGCTGCCGTCTTAATAAATCTTCTAAGTTCCGATAATCGATTCCTTTGGCACTTTTTAGTTCGATTTCTTCCAGTGCTGCGGGTTTCGGGGTTTCTGTTATCGTTTTACAAGTCTCGACGCGAGAGAAGAGAAACCCTACACCACCCTCTCCCCCACCACAAACCCAAACCACACACCATAGCAACCCAACCCCACTCCCCACCCACCGGGAGGTGTCCATGGGGTGCTTTTAGGTCAAAAGTAACATCCCTTCCCCTGTATATCCAGCTATTATTCACTCGCCAGCCTACCCTATCTCCGAAAGCGTTCCAAACTCTTTCATTATACTCCCGCGTCCCACCGAGTTCGCGGTAGATTTTCGCCTGCACGGAAAAACCAAAACGACCGCTACTATATTTAACCCATAATTGGTCAATGGTTCGCAAATCCTCGCAGGAGAAATTATCGATATCTTCTACCCGTAGCCATCCTTCTGACCTGCGATTGGCTACCTGTAGCATCACGACTCTTGTTTCCTCGTCCGCTTGCTTCCATTGCTGTTGTTCCAGTAAATCCCGTAGCTTCCTGTAATCGATTCCTTTCTCGCTTTTTAGTTCGATTTCTGGCGGTGCTGCGGGTTTCGGGGTTTCTGTTATCGTTTTCGCCGACTCGCCATTTATCGGTTCCGTTTTAGGGGACGGTGGGACGGGTTGTTGTGTTAATTTTCGATTAATTCTGTCGTAATCTTGCCAGTATTTAGGTCTGGTTGTATCCAAAGCCAGAACTCGTCTCATCAACTGTCGCGCTTCCTCTAGCTTTCCCTCCACTTCCAACTCTAAAGCTTCCACTCGCAATAACTCTATATCGGGAGTCTTTGCCTGTTTCGGTAACAGAATCAGATGATTCTTGTAGTTTGGTTCGACGGTGGAGTGGGGAGTCTGCGGGGGTTTGTTGTATTGTCGGTTGATTTCGGGAATCCTTTCGCGGAGACGATTACAGAGTCTTTCTACCGTAGCGCAGTTATTTTCCCCTTGGATTCGTAAAGCCTCTAGAAGTGAATAGGTAAAGGAACCCTGTTGTAGTTCGGGAATTTCGTAGGATTCCTCCGTCGGACTACAGGAAGCGATGGTTATCACTCCCTGTTGCTTTTGCCAGCCTACGGATTTATTGCTAAAATCGTTCTCGTTGCGACAGGTATCGAGAAAGAGAATGATATTATCTGCACCGCATCTCCGTAAACGTTGGGTAACGTAATTGAGGGAAATGGTCGTCTGTTCGATTAAGGTCGGGTGTCCCTCGCTGGGAACGAGATAATCCTGTCCCTGATGGCGTAATCCGTGACCACTGAAGAAAAACCAGAAATTATCGCCGGTTTCTAAGCGTTGCGACTCGAAAAAGTCTTGCAGGAAAGCCATTAGATTTGTGTACGTCGGTTTCCTCTCCTGTTTGGAACCATTCGGCGCGGTTATTGGGTCAGAATCATCGGTAAACAGGAAAACTTCGTCAAAATTAATTTCGTCACGACAATAACGCGCCATCTCTACCGCGTCCTGCTTGGCATATTTGAGCGGTTTCAAGCGTTTGTATTTATTTATCCCGATAAATAATCCCCAGTTGGCCATTAGTCTGCGGTCGGTGTGTTTTTCTCGTCTCGCTTGAATTTTAGGGTTAATCCGCCTTTGGTGCCGGTCTTAATCCCCGTCCCTAACAATTTTACTTCACCTTCTCCGGTAATCTCTACGCAAAGCTCTACTTCATCGAGTTTAAAACCGGTTTGTTGGTTGACCTGTTTCTGTGCTTGATTGAAGACTTTGCCGATAAGCTGGAGAAAATGGGAAAGTTCTGTCTCTAGCTTCTCTATGCTCACTTTTACGCCGCGAGTCGCAGCTTCGGTGATAATTTTCTTCGTGTCCCAGGGATTGCGATAGGTGTCGTTTCCTTTCGCATCTTTATCGACGGTGACGGGGGTATCTTCTGCGGTGATAATCCAAATAGTTTCTTCTGGCATAACGTTCTCGTTTTTCGGCAATGGTTCTCCTTTATTATTCTAGTTACCTATTGCTAACTCACCTATAGAGATAGGGGTTAACTACAGAAACCAAAAAAGGGGGTTTAAATACCCCCAAAGCTCATAAGTTGTATGTTTTAGAGTATTGGTTTTAAACCGTTTCTACCAAGGGACGGGTTAACTTATCCAACTGTTGGGTTAACAGACTCAGGAATAAACCCACATCGGTGACGATACCCACGGATTCTACGGAACCTCGATCGCTTAATTTTGTCACCACGGCCGGGTTAATATCAACACAGACCATTTTCAC
Organism: Microcystis sp. LE19-10.1B; assembly: GCF_027530565.1. Taxonomy (NCBI): domain Bacteria; kingdom Bacillati; phylum Cyanobacteriota; class Cyanophyceae; order Chroococcales; family Microcystaceae; genus Microcystis; species Microcystis sp. LE19-10.1B. Next base: position 3,977 of record NZ_JAPZQM010000371.1, read on the forward strand.
CCCCGCCGGTGTCATATTGCCCACACCGATGGAATGGAGCATACTAGAGAGCATGAGAATCATGTCTGCACCTTGAATTAAGCGGGAATATTCTTCCTGTGCTTTAATTAAATCCATCTCCGTATCCGGAAGCGGACCATCATCGCGAATTGAACCAGCTAGACTGAAGGGGACATTATTCTTGACGCATTCATACATTACACCTTTTGTCAATACCCCGGCCGATACAGCTTTGGCGATGCTGCCGTGGCGACGGATGAGGTTGATAATCTTGAGGTGGTGACGATGGCCACCGCGCACGGGGATGCCTTTCTGCATATCTACCCCTAAAGAAGTACCCATGATCGCCTGTTCCATGTCGTGAACTGCGATCGCATTTCCCCCCAGTAAAGCGTGAACGTAACCATCGCGGATTAAACGGGAGAGATGTTGCGCTCCTCCAGTGTGAATGACCACCGGACCTGCCGTTACTGCCACTTTACCGCCCTGGTCGCGAATTTTACGCATTTCCCAGGCAATCTGCTCCACGGTTAACTCGACTCGGCGCTCGCTGGAAACCCCCGCACCCATAAAGGTAAATTCCTGAGTGCTGTTGCGTTGTTCCCTGGATTCCGCCTGTCGGATAGTACGGATGCCCTCAACTCCCACCATGACGCGATCGCCAGCTTTTAAATCCCGCAGGAGAGTACATTTCGCCGTTTTGCCTTCTGGACTTTCAGTGACGACGATGGCTGCATCCATGCGTTGATTTTCCACCCGCACCCATTCACAGTTAACCCGCACTTCCGTGGGATAAATGGTGCTGACATAAAAATCATCGGGAGCGACCCCATCTTGTGCCACCACTGCGGTATTGACATCACAGATTTCTTGGGGACGAGCGGCCGCACCGAGGTCGATCAATTGTACCATGATCTCCTCCATTACCTCGTGAGAGGGTGCAGAAACGCGCACTTCGGCCGAGGAGGTACTTTGGCGCTCAATCCCTAAGGTGAAGTTTAAAACTTTGAAGCTGCCGCCATTTCCTACCACAACATCGAGAGCTTTATTCATAATTCCCGCGTCGAGCAGATGACCTTCTAGCTGGAGAATGCGACTTTCAATGGTGACATTAGCGTGATGGTCTGGAATTAAGGGTTCAGTGGTACGCAGGGTTAAACATTTGGCCGCACCTCCTGCTTTTAAGAACTCCGTTAGGGGAGTTTGTACCACTTCAAACCCTTTTGACACTAACTTATATTGTAAATCGTCACTAATTTTATTCATGACGATTACTTCACCGATATTCACAGCATTACAAGCAAAGTTAACCGCATCGGCTTCTTCAACTATAATGCGTTTTTCTTCGGGAATTTTTAACTCAATTAACCGATTAGAATAGGCATCAAAAGCATCGGGATAGTAGAGGAGATAACCGCCACTAAGGGGACAAAAACAGGTATCAAGGTGATAAAAACGTTCATCGATTAAACGTAGGGATAAAACCTCGATATCAAGCCATTTAGCGATTAAAGGGTGGGAATCTAACTCAGTTCTGAAGCCATATCCTGCCCATAACCAACGTCCTTCCCGATCTAATAGTGCGTCTCCTGCACCTTCAAAGGGTAAATCTTTGGGCAGTTCGTGAACCGTAAAACCGTTATCTTCAAACCACTGCTTAAAATAGGGTTCTTCTCCCTGTCTTTCTTTGTGTAAAAAGCGACTGAGAACGACTATTTTTTCCAGAACTAAACCTGCATTAGCGGTAAAAACCATGTCGGGCCAGCCTTTTTCTGGTGGGACTAAATCCACAAGCGCCCGATCTTTGAGAATATGATAAAGCTGCTGCCATTGTTGCCTAGCTTTTTCCTGGGAAGATTTGTGAATGTTGCCCTCCATCCAAGGATTAATCACATAATCCACATCGTAATGATCGGGAGAACACATCAAAAAGCGAATAGTTTCAGTCATATTTTTTGACAATGAATATTCAGTATAAGTAGTCTGGAGATAAGTTTAGACCAATCTTCCATTATACTCTACTTTGCGTCGAAATATCACAGACTTAAGATTAGGACAATTCCTGCGCCACAAGCTAAAAACAGCCCGGTTTTAGCCGATAACTGACGGCTAGAAGCTTAAATTATTGTAAATCCTGATATTTAAATAACCCCATAAATTTCGATTTGCGTCCGTGTTCCTTAATTAAATTTTCTCGATAAGTTTGCCATTCTTCCCGTCTTCCCGACATATAAAAGGCATTACGAGCTTTTTTTAGCCATTTAATCGCTTCTTCGTAGCGATCAGCCTTTTTTTCGTCGAGTATCTTTTCCGCAGGAGGACGTGCGCGATCGATCACCCAGTTAGGATCGACGGTAGCAGCCGCATCCATTATCCGCCAAATTAGGTGAGACTGCACATAGGAATTATCAGAAACGACTTTAATTGCATCTCTAACTAAATTTTCGTGGAGAAATATATCAATTTTAGCCTCTGTGGAACGTCCACCGCTAAACTCGCGCAAGTAATCTAACAAGTCTAATTTTAAATCGGGCCAATCTTCCCCCGCTAAAGACTCAATTTTTTGGTAATGGGAAAAGGAAGGTTGGTCTTGAAATGCCTTAATTCTAGCAGCCAAAGCTGTATCTATATCCCCTAAAGATTGCGCTAGTTCACTTGTCCAGAGAGCTAATTGATAATAATAATTCCCTGGGAAATTTAGACCACCCCTGGCAATTATTAGGGCGGATTCTGGTGCGGATTCATCGCGTAAAGCTTTGGCAAAAAAGAAAGCTTCATCGTTTTTAGTTATCATATTTTTAGCCGCCGCCATCGCTTCCTCAATGCGATCGAGATAGACTAACTTAGTTAGGTATTCTACCGCTTGTCCTGAAGCTAAAGCTAGATTCAAATACTCCTGATCTTTTTCCTGTTGCTCGAAAATTTCTAAGCGAATAGAAGTCAATGTTTGGGCATAATTGGGGATATTATCTGACCACATTTCTGAAAAATTAGCCGATTCTCCCCGTAAAATCTTCTCTAAAACTGGATCGTCCCATCCCTGTTGTAAGGCTGCTAAACTCATCTCAAAATCGGCACTCCATTCATGCTGCCATTGCTCCATTTTTTCCCTTAAATCTTGCTTTTCTTGGGGATTAAATTCTTTACTTAAAATTGCCCCAGTTAAAACTCGATCGATTCTGGCACTTAAATCATCATTGACAGCACCGTAATCTTCTAAATTATCCCATTCCTCGATACAGGCGCTAATAATTGCTTCTAAAATAGCGATCGCATTATCCGGTTCTCCCTTTTGATAATAATCTTGGGACTCATCCACTAGGGCATAAATTTCATTAGAAATTGGATCTTCTTCGTAGTAATCTTCTTCGATCGCTCGCAGGGATTGCCGCAGTTCATTACGGACAGTATTACGATAAGCTTTGACATTAATAGTTATCTTCCCTCCCGCTTTATTAACTGGGGTAGCTGGCAATAAAAACTTATCAATTGTCTCGATAATTTCTGGGTGTTTAGCCACTAAATGATTAAGTAATTTTCTTAATTTACTTTCATCGATTGGTGTCAATAACTCCTCTAGGGAGGCTTTTTTAATAATTAATTCTGGTTGACGAGAACAGGTTAATAAAACCGCCACAATATGCTTACACCAACCCTCGTAATCGTAGGGACAGGAACAGGAGACATTCTCAAGATTATCTTGGTTAAAATCCATGGCAACTCGATAGGGTTTAACCTCACTACCATTCACTAAAGCTTGCAGATTTTGCCCCCGTTGCCAAAGAGAAATAACTGCACCGCTATCGTAATAATATTGACCGCGCTGATAGGAAGCATTGGTGCTATTTTGCCGGATAATTTTTTCATTGATAGGAGGAATAGTCATAGTCAGAAAAGGAGAGGATTGGGTGATAAAATCTTGTCTGTGTCAAGAAAACTGCCAGCACCGAGACAGACCACTGCATCAGCAACCGAGTCAACTTATCTTCAGTTTAGCCTAAATGTGCTATAGTAAAGACAGTATGGAAATTAAAAACATTCCTCTGTCCCAAATTCGTCGTCCTTTACCGCGACAAACCGATCCCGAAAAAGTTAATCAGTTGATGCAATCGATCGCTGAGGAGGGATTACGAGAACCGATCGATGTTTTGGAGGTGGATGGTAACTACTACGGTTTTTCCGGTTGCCATCGCTTTGCCGCTCATCAGCGTCTCGGTAAAGAAACAATTCTCTGTCGAGTTCGTCGCGCCCCTAAATCCGTTTTAGCTAAACACATCGCTTAAGCTGAGAAGTCCCATGAATGAGTCCTTATATAAATATCATCGGCAAAAATTAGAGCAGTTAATGGCAGAAATTGGCTGTAAAAATCTGGAAGAATTGAGTCGGTTATCGGGTCTATCTTCTTGGCAATTGCAGAGAGTTCGCCATGGTTTAATCGCCAAATTATCCTCTGAATCTTTGGTGAAATTAGCTAATGCGCTGCAGCTGCCAGTTAGCGATCTCCTCGCTCATTTTCAAATCCCGACGATGGGGACAGAGGATCGTTCAGGGGAATCAAAAATTCTCGAACAAGAGTATCAAAATTTACAGCAAAAATTAGACAAGCAAAAAGACGAATTAGCCGCAGAATTTCAACGTCAAAGCATCGAAGCGATCGAATCTTGGTTAGTTCAATGGCCCACGGCCGAGGCCGTTGCCCGCAAAAATCCCGACCTAGCAGCCGTCAAAATCCTCTCCCTAGTTAAACCGATTATGCAGTTACTGGAGCGCTGGGGAGTGCAACCAATTGACAGTGTCGGTGATCATGTGAGTTATGATCCGCAAATCCATCAATTGATCGATGGTCAAGCAGCAATCGGTACACCCGTTCTAGTGCGTTATCGGGGCTATCGTCATGGGGAAAAACTACTTTATCGTGCTAGAGTGAGTTTAATTAAAGTAGAAATGCCGGAAATTCAACCAGTAGAAACAGAAAATGTCACCGCTTAAAGTGATAATTCTTCCAGAGCTTTAGTGCTGTGAAAAATTCCCCCGTGGTCTGCTTTTATCGAAAAAATCGGGTCTAAAACCTCGCCTTAAGACGAAAAGTTTTTGGAGCGGGACATAAATCCCCATTACAAAACTAATGGCGGCTTGATAAACGCCCTCTGAACGGTTAAGATGATATATGATTCGGAGGGAAAAATATGTCAACGCCCTACGATAACTGTTTTGACCACATTACTGATCGTCCAACGAAATTCTGTTCGCCAGCAATGGTTACAGATGGTTTGCGGAGGTTTATTTGTTGCCGATGTTAGGATACTACTATTAGCGACGCTTAAGCGAAACCCAACCACACCAATATCGTCAAGAATGTTGGGTTTCGCTCAAACCATTGAATTGAGCAGTTTTCTCCTAAGGATTAAATCGCTCAACCCAACCTACAAGCTGAAGAATAATAATTCAATTTGTATTTGTGCTACTTTGAAAATATGAAAGCAACGATCCGAAACGTTAAAATTAGCGAAATCCCCACAGCGATCGAGCAGTTAGGTTTGTCTGCTCATGCGTGTGTCGATTTCACCATCGAGAATCATGAGATGACGGGAAACGAACAGGAGGAAACCACCCAAGCCTTGATGGAAGTGGTGAATGAAATTCGTGCTTATGCCAAGAGTCAGGGATTGACTGATGAGAAGTTGGAAGAGCTTTTAGTAGATGAATCGTGAACCCATAGTTATCGATACGAACGTCTTTATAAGCTTCGCCTTAAGCAGTACGACAACACCAGCTTTGGCTGTAGAATACGCGATTAATAACTTTATTATTCTGCAAAGTCCCGCAACCATAGGCGAGTTGGTCACAAAACTTCTTCTCCCAAAGTTCGAGAGGTACATTACACTGGAGCAGCGCCGACAACTGCTAGTAAGAATTTTGGAAATTTCGCTGCTGATTAGACCTACTGACCACACTGAAATTTGCCGAGATCGAGACGATAATAAATTCCTAAATCTGGCAACCAGTGGGGAAGCACGCTATCTCATTACTGGTGACAATGATTTGCTTATACTGCAACGCTATGGGAAAACAGAGATCGTTACACCAAGGGAATTTTTAAAAATTGTTCGGCGGTGAAGTACAAAAAATCCAGTTTGAGTGAGATGATCGAAAGAACAACATCGATATCGAAAAACACGGGATAGACTTTAATTTTGCCAAGACAAGTGACTTAAGTAGTAGGTTGGGTTGAGCAATAATAACTTTTGTCTGTCAAATATTAGTGACGCTTGAGCGAAACCCAACCACACCAATGTCGTCAATAATGTTGGGTTTCTAAGTAGCTGGTTATAATTAAATTAAAAGGTTCTTCGTTACTTGGTATGGTTCGATAGGGGGGCATAAATCGACTAAATCCTTATCTGGCAAGAGACTTAATTGATTAGTTCGCTCTAGATAAAAAACAATTGACAAAAATCGCTAAATGCCTTTCTATATAAGGGTT
>NZ_JAPZQM010000233.1:0-31209 GCF_027530565.1 Microcystis sp. LE19-10.1B
GATATGGGAGTGATCAGGGGGAAATTCAGCTACTTTTTCCCTGAAAATTAGGTAATTGACCCCCTCAAAATCGGTAAAACCCCACACCCCACACCCTACACCCTACACCCTGCTTCTAGGAAAAACTTTTTCAGCAGACCCTATTTAATCCTAGTTCAGATTCTTGACTTTCGTAGCGAGATGATTCCCGCTCCCCTAGAAGTTATTTTTCCTAGATGATAAAAATCGGGGTTGAAAAATGTTCAACCCCGAAAAAAAGCAATTTTTGAGCGGATTAACCCACTGGTTGTAACTGTAATTGCGAGAGAATATTGTTCTGCTCGGAGCGCCGATGACTAGAGACTGTCACCACGGTTTCAGCAGTTACATCTAATAGCGCATGGTCTCCAGAATTGACTTTTCCCGATAACATCGCCTCGGCTAAACTATCCTCTAAGCGTCGAGTTAAAGCACGACGTAAAGGCCGCGCACCGTAGCTAGGATCATAACCCTCATTGATGACCAAATCCTTAAAAGCGGCGGTAACTTCCACAGAAATACCTTTTTCTGTCAATTGTTTGGCTAGATCTGCGATCAGAATATCGGCAATCTGGGTAACTTCTTCGCGAGTTAACTGTCGGAAAACAATGATTTCATCGAGACGGTTGAGAAATTCGGGACGGAAATATTGTTTTAACTCCTCTGTCACCCGATTAGAAATCTGTTGGTAACGCGATTGAGCAAAATCGTCAGCCATCTCGAATCCTAAGCTATTACCGCCTTTTTCGATGACTTTTGAGCCAATATTCGAGGTCATGATAATTAGGGTATTCTTAAAGTCCACCCGACGACCTTGGGAATCGGTCAAATGACCATCTTCTAACAGTTGCAGGAGAAGATTAAAAACATCGGGATGTGCTTTCTCGATTTCGTCAAACAAAACTACTTTATAGGGTTGACGACGCACTGCTTCCGTTAACTGACCGCCTTCATTGTAACCGATGTATCCGGGAGGCGCACCAATTAACTTAGAAACCGTGTGGGATTCCATAAATTCCGACATATCTAGGCGAATCATACTGGATTCCGAGCCAAAGAGCAACTTAGCTAAGGCTTTCGTTAATTCAGTTTTACCGACTCCCGTGGGACCGGCAAAAATAAACGAGGCAATCGGACGATTAGGATTCTTTAAATTTACTCGCGCTCGACGAATAGCACGAGAAACGGCATTCACTGCCTCCTGTTGGCCAATAATCCGCTCGTGCAGTTGACATTCCAGATTTAAGAGCGATTCTGACTCAGTTTCAGTTAATTGGGTAACGGGAATACCTGTCCAAGCGGCGACAATTTGGGCGATTTCCTCCGCATCCACCACCGGAATTAAAGATTCGGGGTTGATTAGGGGTGATTCTTCCCTAACCTCCGCAGGACTTGTACTTTGCAGGGAATAGCGTAGATGGGTGCGGGATCCCGCTTCATCGAGAAGATCGATCGCTTTGTCCGGTAAAAAGCGATCATTGATATAGCGAGAGGATAGATTAACGGCAGCTTCGATCGCTTTTTGATCGTATTTTACCTGATGGAAATCCTCGTAGGTGGCTTTTAAACCCCGTAAAATCTCGATCGCCTGCTCTTTAGTTGGTTCTCCCACCATAACTGGCTGAAAACGTCTTTCTAGAGCCGCATCTCGCTCAATATGCCGTTTATACTCATCGAGAGTTGTTGCCCCTAAACACTGTAACTCCCCGCGAGCTAAAGCAGGTTTAAGCAAGTTAGAAGCATCCATGGCTCCTCCCATGCTACCAGCACCGACAAGAGTGTGAATTTCATCGATAAACAGGATAATATTGCCCGATTTGCGAACTTCCTCCACAACACCCTTTAAACGTTCCTCAAAATCGCCGCGAAAACGGGTTCCCGCCAGTAAAGACCCCATATCGAGGGCAATTACCTGTTTATCCTGCAAAAGTTCGGGAATATCGCCATTATGGATGCGTTGTGCTAACCCTTCAGCGATCGCTGTTTTGCCCACCCCCGGCTCACCCAGTAAAATCGGGTTATTCTTGCTGCGACGGCCTAAAATTTGGACAACTCGCTCGATTTCTGGCTCTCTACCGATTAAAGGGTCAATTTTGCCATTTTTGACCTCTTGGTTTAAATTGCGACCATATTGGGCTAAAATCCCGCCTTGGGGAGCATTTTTCTGGTCTTCATAGTCACTCTTTGCCGTGAAGCGACCACTAGCGACTTTTTCCCCGGCATTTTTAATTAAAAGGCCGCGAAGTTTGATCAAATCAACACCCTGCATAATTAAAATTTTAGCGGCTAGGGATTCGGGATCGCTGGTGATAGCGAGTAATAGATGTTCAGGTGCGATCGCCTGTTCCCCTAATTGTCGAGCTTCCTGAAATGCTTGCTCGAACATCTTTTTCGCTTTCGGGGTAAAAGGGATATTAACGGGACTGTAACCGGTGCCGCGGCCGGTCATTCCTTCAATCAGGCGGCGACTTTCGTGCAGGGTAACTTTTAAATCCTTGAGAATTAAGGCTGCGGTGGCGGTGGCTTCTCCTATCAATCCTAAGAGCAAATGCTCCGTACCCACGACACTGTGACCGGTACGACGGGCTTCTTCTTGGGCGAACATCACCGCTTTGATAGCTTTCTGGTTAAAGTATTCAAACATGATCGACGGCTTCCTGGCTACTGGGCTTTACCTGTTACTGTAACGTTTTCTTTACATTAGCCGGAAGGGTGATATCCGTATCAGTAGGGTGGGTTAGTCAGTGGTGAGCTTGGGCGATGCTTAAAATCCTTAACAAAAATTAAGGCTACTGGGAGTTATAACTTGACCCCCTGTGCAACTGTCGCTCTACAAAACTAATGCAAAAATGATAATTATTGATGTACCATATAAGGTACGATAACTGAGAAGGTAAGGATTGAAAAGGCTGCCAGCCAAGTTTTTTCGAGCCGAAGGTGGGTCGGAGCCAGTCAAAGATTGGTGGAAAACTCTCAGCCGTGAAGATTGCCGGATTATTGGCAGCGATATCAAGGACGTAGAGTTTAGCTTTCCCATCGGCTGCCCCTGTGCCGTTCACTTTCCGGTTATCAAGACTTATGGGAGGTGCGGAGTAGGGGCAATTCATGAATTGCCCCTACGGGCAGACGCATCACGCGGGTCATCTTTTACATCAGCCGAGGGGAGATGATTCTGCCGCACGGCAACATCGGCGAAGTCCCAAAAACCCCAAAACGGGAAATCTAGTAGGGGCGAACGGCCGTTCGCCCCTACTAGCGCAAGAAGGAACAGGAAAAATATGACCGCTAACCGCCATACTGGCTCCGATTTCGATGATTTTCTCAAAGAAGAAGGTCTTGAGGAGGACTGTAGTGCGGTGGCACTCAAACGGTTACTGGCGCGGCAGTTGGCTGAGGAGATGAAACGGCTCTCTCTGACCAAAACGGAGATGGCGGCGCGGATGCAGACCAGTCGAGCGCAACTTGACCGCCTCCTCGACCCGGAAAAGACGGGCGTTTCTCTCGATACTATCCAACGGGCGGCTTCTGTGGTGGGCCGCCAATTGCGAATCGAGTTGCTCTGAGGGAAGTCAGAAAGTTCGGAGTGCCGCAGATGAAATTACCCAACGGGGAACTGGCAGAAATCTCGATGGAAAAACTGATTGGCTATTGCTTAAATCCAGAACATTCCAGAGGAAAAAATAAAGCCAGAGTCTTTCGCTCTCGTCTGGGAATAACTGCCGAGAACGCTGAGGTTTTGCGATCGCTCATCTCACAGGCTGCCCTGGAGGGGGAAGTTGTGCAACAAGCGGTCACGGAATTCGGCCAGCAGTTTAAAGTGGATTGGACGATACCAAAACGGGAAGGAACACAACTGCGAACTATCTGGGAAATCAGCTTAATTAATCCCAACCCTCGTCTAATTTCTGCCTTTATCAAGTGAAGTACCATGAAAGACATCAAACTTTTAGATACGGTTGCCATCCTCAACTCCGTCCCTCGGGAGCGATTGACTTTAGTTGAGCCAGATTATGAGGCTGTCCCCAGCTTGCCAAGCGGACAGGTGGGAACAGTGGTTGAGGTGTATGAAAAAGGTTCGCGCTATCAATATTTAGTGGAATTTTCTGACAGTCAGGGGCGGGAATATGCGGTGGCTATTCTGCCAGGCGATGAGCTTCTGGTCTTGCATTATGAACTGGAGGTGGCGTGAATTCTGCTTAACGGAAAACGCTATGGCTCAAGTAAAAGTTTTCTATGAACCGGAAACGGAATTACTCACTGTCTTCTGGCAATCCCCCAGAAAGGAGCAGATTTGTACTGAACTGGGGGATGGGGTGATTTTAATTAAGGATTCCACCAGTGGCGAGCCGATTGGCTTGGAAATTCTCTCCTATCGCCCTGGGGACAATCGCTTTGATGCGGTGAGCGTCGAATTGGGGCATTTGAGTCCCGTCAGTTGATATTGGTCGTTATTCGGGTTGTGCTGTAACTCCAAACTCATCTGAGCGTTGAGGAGGCGTTTCCTGACGGAAGGAGGGGATGTCCCTATTGTCCCAGGTGAATCGCTGCCAGGGAGCAAAATCTAAAGATTTAGTAAAATGTAGCGTAGGATACTGTTATGGGGGGGGGAGTGTGTATCGTTGCTTTTAATACTATTTTAGGGTTGGGTAAGACTATTGCTTAACCCGACCTACGCAAGCAGCAAACTCCTTAAAGGATAAAGGTAAAAATGAACAGACTTAATCGAGCATTGATATTGAGCTTAGGTCTTACGGTAGTTTCTGGTGCCTTAGCTTCTAAACCTGTACAAGCAGCTTTAATTTCATTTAACGATACCACTCTAGGGAACGGATCATTCTCCTGGTTACAGCCAGGATTTACACTCTCAGCATCAGCATCGTCTGGAGGAGTGCTTTCAAGCATACCTTCTGGTGAATTTGCAGGCCTTTGGATTTCCCAGTCACAAACGGCATCAGGCGTTTATACGCTAACATTTTCTCAGTCAGTTACTTTAGCAGAATTTCAATTTGATGCTCTTAGTGGAAATGGTCCTCTTCCTGTTGAGACAATTGGTAGCTTTAGTATCTCCTCTGGTTTGCCTGCATTAAGCTATGTAAACCTACAGAACACTGTGTTTGATGGGAGTACAATCACTCAAGTAACTGGAGTGGACAATGGCAAAGGTATCTTGACTGTAACAAGTGCCTCACCCTTCACTTCTTTATCTTTTGTTCATAGTCAAAACCCAGGTCAAAATGGTTTTGTTATTGAGAGAGTTACAGTTGACACGACAGTCACGACGATACCTGAATCTTCCTCTACCTTCGGACTGATCGCCCTCGGTACTCTAGGCGCAGCCTCAACCCTCAAGCGTAAACTGAAGTCCTCTAAATCCACCGGAAAAGAAACCACAAAAGTTGGCTAAATTGCTTCTAAAAATACGACCATTGCCACCCCTTTATTCAGTCAGACCAAGTTTAGAGTAAAACTCGTAGGTTAGGTTGACGCAAGGAAACCCAACAACTTCCCGGAATATTTTCACAATCTTGGTTGGGTTTCGCCTTTTGAGCCGATTGGTAATACCTGCTCAATAATAATAGCTCAACCCAACCTACGGCCTTATCTTTACATTAGCCAGAAGGGGGATATCCGTATCAGCAGGGTGGGTTAGGAGACAGGAGTGGGGAGATGGGGAGTTTTTTGCTGTGAACAGTAAACAGTAATCAATTACCTGAAAACTAAAATCTGATCACTGTAATTAGTAAAACTCGTAGGTTGGGTTGACGCAAGGAAACCCAACAACTTCCAGGAATATTTTCACAATCTTGGTTGGGTTTCGCCTTTTGAGCCGATTGGTAATACCTGCTCAATAATGATAGCTCAATCCAACCCAGGGCTAGAGCGTCTGAGGGAATGCTAGATTTGACCATGACAGTAACTCAGCAGACAAACTACCATCAGGATTTTGGCATGAAAATTCATGGCTTGAGCGGACTAAAACTTTAATCTTTTCTCAATCTTTCTAACAGTTCAGAGCGGGATAAATTCACTAAAGAAAGAAGTAACCCGGTGCGTTCTGAGATGGGAAGTTGGGCAATCTGTGCAACTAGACCAGACAATTCCGAATCTAGGGTTCCAAACCGCCCTTCCAGAAGACTAGCTATCAGCGAGAGTTGTCCCTCTAAAGTGCCTTCCTGTTTTCCTTCTATTTTCCAATCTTCTCGCTGTTTTAGATAGGCTGGTGATAGGTTCATGATGTCCTCCTGTTCCTCGCTACTTAAATTATCTCTCAATTCCAAATTCTTACGCCAGTTGGCTAGAATTTCTAACAAATTTTCTTTAAAAGAGTTATCTTCTGGCAATTGAACTAACTCTTCTACGGCTCTTTTTTGTGTTTCTCCTTTTCCTAAAACCCTCAACCATAAAGTGTCTTCACTCACTGGTAACTGGTGGATGGCAACGATTGCCACTTTGAGGAAGTCAGCTAAAAAGTAAACCCCTTTTAACCAATTCCTCTCATCGCTGTCAGCCCTGAATCCTTGAATCATTCTAGCTGAAAAGGTGGGGGTGAGAATCCATAAAACTGGCAATTCTGCGACCGTCAGAGTTTTGTTTGCCCGTTTCGCCTTTCTTAACAGGTCATTATGAACAGTATATAACTTTGATATACAACTGCGAATCTCTATTTCTGAGGGCGGGTTACGGAAAGGTTCAAACAAACAGGAAGTCGCCGCCATTTTTCCGAGTAAACCTAAAGGGAGTTCGGTCCTTGATGGTGAACTGGCCGGTTCAAACCAGACATCTATTTCTTGAACCTCACTTTTCACTTTCTTACTCTTTTTTATGGTTCCTAGAGGCGCTAACAGTTCCTCTAAATATTCCTTGGCAAATTGGTCGTGAATTTGGCGGGTCATTCTCGGAGATGACTGAGAATATAAAAGGGGATAAACTATCCTATTATATCATTAATTAAAAAGGAATCCAAGCGACAACATTGATCCATGACTAGGAATCAAATTGACTAAGAGAGGAACGTCTTTTAAAAGGAATTAGTTTTTTGATTAATTCAGGTGTAATTAAGCCTTGGGGATAAAAAATCGTTCCCAAAACGATTAAAATTCCAAAAATAATCAAACGACCATCGCGCAAGAAATTCCCTAACCAAATTGGTAAACCATTCACGCCACCGAGGGCGCGTAAAACTTCGGGCAAAGCAGTTAAAACAATGCCTCCCACCACCGGCCCGACAAAAGTTCTTGAACCACCAATTAAAACGAAAGCCAGGAAAATAATACTGGCATCAAAAGTTCCCTGACGGGAATTCCAAGTATTGAGAAAATGGGCGCTTACCGCTCCCACAACTGCCGCTAAAACTGCCCCGAAAGTGAAGGATAAAACCTTGTGATAGGTGGGATTAATTCCCATGGACGCAGCTGCCAATTCATCGGCACGAATGGCATTAAATGCCCGACCAATTTTGATGTTTTCTAACCGATAGAGAAACAGCATAGTTAGGAATAAGAGGGGCAAGGCCAGCCAAAGGTAGGCTAATTGAGTAGTGAAGGGTTGGGGAATGGCGAAAATACCGACCGCACCGCCAGTTATCTCGAGATTAAGGGCAATAATTCTCAAAATTTCTACCCAGGCGATCGTGGCAATGGCTAAATAAATCCCTCGCAAACGGAGAACAGGAATACCTAAAACTATGGCTAATATTCCTGAAATAATGCCAGCAATTAACATTTCTAAAAAGACCAAATTAAGGGGATAATTGCTGCCGGTATTAGTAAAAACTTTCGTGGAAAGAATGGCGGACACATAACCGCCTAAAGCGTAAAAACCGGGGGTTGCTAAGGATAATTGACCAGCCATTAAGGGCAGATAAACTGAAATGCCTAAGATAGACCCAAATATCATTGAAACAATTAAAAAACCATAGGTGTTAAAAAAATCAGCCATATTTTCAGTGAGCGGTTATTGGGTATTGGGGGCTTAAGTTACTGGAGTCAATTAGCTAATTTTATCACCGTTTTCTCCCCTCTGATTCTCTGGTAATTCTCGAAATTATCATAATTTTTTATGTGACACTTTTCCTATATGGTAGCGTTCGCCACCTTAAAAGCAGACGGGATGATCGATGATGGGAAAAGGTATCTTCCTCAACTTTGTCCTGGAAAAAATTCGGGGGAATTTATGAAACAGCAGGATTGGTTACTCGGACTCCTACGGCTGAATTTCCACATAAAATCGCAGTAGCGGCTGAAAAAGTCCTAGAAGCTGAGGATATTATCGGTTTTACCCCAGAAGCGATCCATCAGGTGCAGGCGATCGGTTAGAAACCAGTAATGTGGTTTTAAACGTTTTCAATTCGATCCTCTCACTAATTAAGTAGCTGGTTATAATTAAATTAAAAATGGATTTTAGGTTCGATCCCCCCTGCCCCCCTTGATAAGGGGGGTGCCGATCCCCCCTTAGTCCCCCCTTTAATCCCCCCTTGATAAGGGGGGCATCTGACAACTTTTAACGCCTACCTACTTAGGTTAGAGAAATGATAGATAAATGAGAGGATCATGAGAGAAATATGAAAGTTCTCTGGGTAAAAATTAGTTAAGATAAGGGGAAATTAAAGGATAAACAACTATAGATGTTTACTTCACTCGAACTTTTAACCACTTCCTTTATTGCTGTGGGATTAGCCGCCGATGCCGTGGCCGTTTCTCTGACCAGTGGCCTGATGATTCGTCATATTCATGTTAATAAGGCTTTGAAAATTGCTTTGTTTTTTGGCGGATTTCAAGCGATTATGCCGATTATCGGTTGGGGTATTGGTCTAACTTGTCGCGATTTTCTTGCTTCTTTTGACCACTGGATCGCTTTTATTATTTTAGGGGCGATCGGCAGTAAAATGATCTACGAAGCTGTTCAAAATGATGACGAGGAAAAAAAATTTAATCCTCTAGATTCCTATACTTTAATCGGATTAGCGATCGCTACTAGCATCGATGCTTTAGTAGTTGGTTTGGGTCTATCGATGATTAAAACTCCCTTACTTTTAGCTTGCACTGTCATCGGTTCTATTACCTTTGCTTTATGTTTTATAGCTGTTTTTATCGGGCATAAATTCGGTAATTTATTTAGTCAAAAGGTGGAAATTCTCGGCGGTTTAGTTTTAATATTAATCGGCAGTAAAATCCTCATTGAACATTTAATCGCCTAGATTATCTCCATTTTTCACTATCCTCCCTATTTTCCCCGGCTGTTTTTCAACAGGGGAGTGGCTAATTCGGGATAACCAGCCTCAATTAAAGCCTGATCTCTGATGCGACAGGAATCGCATAAACCGCAGGGTTCAACTTCTCCTTGATAACAAGACCAAGTATCAGCAATGGGAACCCCCAAACTAACAGCACGACGGACGATATCTACCTTACTATCCATCACCAAAGGGGCAATTAATTGGGGTGCTTTCCCTTCTAAACCCGCTTTCGATGATAAATTAGCTAAAGTTTGAAAGGCCTCTAAATACTCGGGACGACAATCGGGATAACCAGAATAATCCACCGCATTAATTCCTAAATATATCGCCTCCGCTTCCCTTGCTTCCGCTAAAGAAAGAGCGATCGAAATAAAAACTGTATTTCTCCCCGGCACATAGGTAATCGGGATAATATCTGGGTTAATTCCCTCTTGGGGAATAGCAATAGATTGATCGGTTAAAGCGGAACCTCCCCACAAAGATAGATTGACTTCGATCAGATGATGTTCTTTAATTTCGAGGAAATTAGCAATTTTTTTCGCCGCTGCTAATTCACGTTCGTGTCTTTGTCCATAACGAAAGGAAAGGGCAATTAATTGATAACCAGCAGCTAGAGCGATCGCTGCTGTTGTCGCTGAATCTAATCCCCCGGAAAGTAAAATGATCGCCTTTTTTGTCATTATCCTAATGTCACCTGTGTTTGTTGATAATTAGCTACTAAGATAAATTGTTTTAGCCACCGCGAACCTAACAAAATCTCCTGAATTGCCTCCCCTGCAAAAACGGGAATTTCGTATTCCTGACCATCAATTCTTACTCTGCCTAAATATATATCAAAAAATGCTTCTCCTTGAGCGGTTATCAATTTATTTTGTCGCAAAAAACGCCAATCAAGACTGTCAGCATCTTGACTATTTATGGCTAAAAACTCGGTAAAACCCGTATCCAGCATGACTTCTGTGGGGAGAATCAATCCATCATCGCCAACTAAATCGATATCAAAATAAATTTGTCCTTTGGTTCCAAATCTCCCTTCAATCATATTCTGCCACTAACTCCAGTTTCATTAATGCCAAAGATATGATGAATTTTGTCGGGATATTTTGCCCTTGCTTTTTTACTGGCCACTTCTTGATCGGGATCGATAAAATAATCGCCGCTATCGGGTTCGATCGCAATGTACCAACCATAATAATGTTTCATTAACCGGGGCTGTAAACTCTGAAAAATCGGCCAACAACGATGATAAAATTCTAATTGTCGGGCGCGATGTTTGGCCTTTTCTTCCTCGGTAGATTGCATCTCTGGAAAAACTCGACCACGACGCACTACTCGTTCAGAATTGTTGTTAGACATAGTATTTAACCTCTTGTTAGTAAATTAGGGATTGGGGAGATGGGGAGTGGGGAGAATAAATAAAAAGTAATCTCCTGACTTGAAAGAGGGTGTAGGGTGTAGGGTGTAGGGTGTGGGGTGTGGGGTGTGGGGTGTAGGGAAGGAAACCTCTTTCATCTCTGGGGGTGAAAATTTTTTCATCGAGACTGACTCCTGATAACTGACTCCTGATAACTGACTCCTGATAACTGACTCCTGACTCCTGACTCCTGACTCCTGACTCCTGACTCCTGACTCCTGACTCCTGACTCCTGATAACTGACTCCTGACTCCTGATAACTGATAACTGATAACTGATAACTGATAACTGATAACTGACTAGCGGACTCCTAAAAACTTATGGGTTTGGAGACTGAGACGCCATTGGGGATGCCGAAGAACATAATTAAAGACTAACTCTTTGCTTTCCACTGTATTCCATTCGGGTTGTAGATATTTAATCACCCCTTCCGATAACTTACTTTCCTGCATAGATGCCCAGTCTAAATCCTCTGGATGAGCCACGACAATTTTTAACTCATTTACCCGTGCATAAATACTAGGATCGGGCATTTTATAAGTTTTAGGAGAAAAAGTCACCCAATCGAAAACCCCAGTAAAAGGATGAGCGCCAGAAGTTTCTAAATGCACCCGTAAACCCTGATTTTTTAATTCCTTGGTCAAAGGATCAAGATTGTGCATTAAAGGTTCACCCCCGGTAATGACCACCATAGCGGGGTTAGCCCCTTTTGCCATCTCAACCAATTCCCGCAGCGATTGTTGTGGATAACGGTGGGCATTCCAAGACTCTTTTTGGTCGCACCAAGGGCAATAGACATCGCAACCTCCCAAACGGAGGAAAAAAGCATTGCTTCCCGTCCAAAAGCCCTCGCCCTGCACAGAATGGAAAGTTTCGACAACAGGATAGGTACAATGGTTTATGCTAACCGTTTTCATAGAATCATTATTATAGAAAATATGGACATTCCCCTGAACTTTGCCAAATACATCCAATGGTCTGGTATTGCCACGCTGGTTTTTTTGGTACTCACGATTATCGCTTTTCTCGTCGGTTGGGGAATCCGCTTTCGTCTCGTCGGTGTCACTAGCTTTATGGCTGTGTTGACGGTGGGGATTTTCGGTCTTGGGTTGGGACTGTTTACCCGTACCGAAATTCCGGGAGCGGTGAGATTCTCCCTTGTCTATGATAACGGAGCTAATCAAGCTGTTATCTCCCTGCCCAATACTGTTACTGCCGAGCAGGTGGAAGCAACCCTAAAACAAGCCGCTAGTGACCTGTTTTCCTCTGGTCGCGCCGGTGCTGGCGGTAATAATCAATTTATCATTAGCGCTCGCACTCTGGTTCACCCTCAGCCCGGTTTATCTGCTCCTTTGTACTTAGGACAGATTAAAAAATCCTTCTCCGCCCTGGGGGATAATACTCCTGAACTACAGCTTTTTCCCGAAAGTTTCGCTAAACTTAGCCAATAATCCTGAGAGGTTGTCAAAAAATGTCCAATGCTGTCGCTGTTTTGCCCCTGTTAATCGCCCCCGCACAAGTGATTCGGGGTGACAATGCCCTAGAAGAATCCACCGGCAAATTAGCGGATTTGGGTAAACGTCCCCTCGTGGTGGGCGGCGATCGCAATTTAGCTTTTTTGTCATCTCCCCTGAAAAATCTCACTCCTAGCTATCACAGTTACGCCCCCGATTGTTCGGAAAATTCCTTAGCATATTTAAAGGCATCTGTCAAGAGTCATGAGGCAGATTTTATCATCGGTGTGGGTGGCGGCAAGGCCCTCGATACGGCCAAATTACTCGCCCATCAGTGCCATTTGCCGATCGCCACGATTCCCACCTCCGCGGCCACTTGTGCCGCTTGGACGGCCCTATCTAACGTTTATTCCGATGCGGGGGCGTTTCTTTACGATCTGTCCCTAGCCCGTTGTCCGGATTTATTAATTCTCGATTACGGTATTATCCAAACTGCCCCGAAAAGAACCTTAATCGCCGGTATTGGCGATGCGATCGCTAAATGGTACGAAGCTTCCGTCAGTAGCGGTCATTGCACAGAAACCCTGATTATTGCTGCCGTCCAACAGGCCCGGGTTTTGCGGGACATTCTTTTCCAAAAATCCCCGCAGGCTCTGGAAAATATCGGCGGGGAGGACTGGAAACAGGTGGTAGATGCCACCGTTTTATTAGCCGGAGTAATTGGTGGTTTAGGGGGTGCTAATTGTCGTACCGTGGCCGCCCATGCAATTCATAATGGTTTAACCCATATTCCCGCTTGCCATCATGCCCTGCACGGGGAAAAAGTCGCCTACGGCATTCTCGCCCAATTGCGTCTAGAGGAAATAGTTTTGGGTAATCAATTGGCAGTATCGGCCCGGGGGCAACTAATCCAGTTTTATGAACAAATTGGTTTACCGAAATCCCTAGAGGATTTAGGATTAAGAGATGTTTCCCTGGCCCAGTTGCGCCACGCGGCCGCAATTGCCTGTCAGCCTAATTCGGACATTCATCGTCTGCCTTTTACGGTTTCCCCGGAACAAGTTATGGCGGCCATGGTTTCCACTACCACTGCCGATACAATCGGGCAGAAAGTTAAAGCTAATTAACGGGAATATTTTCGGGACTGATTATTAACGGAGGCAGGGGGCAGGAGGCCGTTTTTGTAACGGGGATTTATGCCCCGCTCCCAAAACTTTTCGCCTTAAAAGGCGAGGTTTTAGACCCGATTTTTTTCGATAAAATTCTCACCTATAGCCCTAGGTTTTGAGCAGCAAATCAATCACAGCGCTCAACTAAACCATCCTGAAAGTCCCCCAAACCTGAAAATCCTGATGCTGACAATTAAAAGAATAATCACCCTGCAATTGTGGGTTGGGTTGAATGATAGTGAAACCCAATAGGGAGTAAGCGTTGGGGGTGGTGCGTTCCCAAATACAAATTAATGTTAAAGCCACAATGGTTTGAGGGAACGCACCCTACAGGCTCATGCTGAATAGGACAAAAACAAATGGAAGGAGTAAAAAAATGCCGACGATAGATATATAAAAAACACGGCAAGCCTGGACAAACTTAAAGCAAATACTCTTTATCCCTCGCAACGAATCAGAATATGAACAATTAGTAATTATGTTAGATGATTTGATAGATGAAATAGGGGAAAATGAAAATCATCCTCTTGCTTCTTTAATGGAAATGTTGGGAATATTAATAGAAAATTATGAACAGGAGAATGTTCCCCAATTATAAATGGTAGGGGTGGTGCGTTCCCAAATATTGGTTAACCTTGAAATTGTCATGTTTTCAGGGAACACACCCTAGGAAGGGATGCGCACCGCAAAGCGGAACTCTTCGAGATCGCCCTAAATCCTTATCCGGCAAAAGACTTAATTGATTAGTTCGTTCTAGTCGGGTGTTGGGTAAAATCGGTAGCGATAGGCTTTCTCCATGGCTCAGGTTCTAGCATATATCGTGTAAATGCGCTAATATTCAAACTAAAGCCGTCCTCAAAAGACGGGGTTTGGAACTCAATTTTTCGATGACGACAATAATCGACGAGTTAAGGCAACAATGGCAAGATCGCCTCTCTCAAACAGAGGATTCCTTAACCGATCGCCAACGGGATACCATTATCAATTGGTTACTCGGTGAAGATAGCCAACGTTGGGAAAATTTAGATGAGAGAGATTTAGAAATCGCTAAACGGGGATTAGTCTATCTTTGGCAAATTTTACGGCAACGCTATCTCAAAGTTAGTCCCACCCGCGGCTATCGTAACCTGATCGATCGTCTCGGCGCTTGTGTCACTCTCCGGCAAAAAATTCGCACTTGGGTTTCCTTAAGTCGCGATCGTCGGCAAGCGGTGGCCGATGTCTTGCAAGAAATTATTCAAGAGATGTTAAATAGCGATCGCTATCTGCAATCCCAGTTAGCATGGATCGCTCGTTGTACCACCGATCAAGCTACTCGCGATCAGCTGCTGTTAGCCACCCTAGAGGAATACGCTCTGCGTCCGATCCGCAATCAACCCCTGTTAGCCTATCGTTTTGTTAATTATCTCCGTCGTCAATCGAGAAGCGGTATCACTAATGTGCCGCGGCAAGAAATGATCCGGATTCTCTCCGATGAAATTAGTGGCGATGAGGGGGAAAATAGCTTAAGTTTACTGGATCAAAATGCGATCGCTACCTACGAAGATGAACGCACTTGCCAAGAAGCGCAAATTCTCCGGGTAAAAGTTCAAGAGAGTTTTGCTAAGTATCTAGAGGAAAATGTTAGTCCGGAGGCGGTGACTTGGTTTAACCTCTATCTAGGGGGCGAAAGCCAAGATGCGATCGCCTTGGCGATGAATATTCCCGTCCAACGGATTTATCGTCTCCGGGAAAAAGTTGGCTATCATGCGATTAAGGTTTTTGCCCTCAAGGAAGGGACAGAATTAATCAGTGAATGGTTACAAATCAGCCCGAAAGAGCATAATTTTGGCTTAACTCTCAGTCAATGGCAAAGTTTCTATGCTGCCCTTTCTCCCACGGGTAAAAGCGTTATCGATGGCTTAAAAGCGGGTAAAACCCTTGAGGAAATCGCTGGCGAATTAAACTGTAAACGCACACAAGTGGTCAAAGAATGGACGCAACTTTATCTAAGCGCCCAAAGTCTCAGGACAAAAACCTAATCAGTTATCAGTTATCAGTTATCAGTTATCAGTTATCAGTTATCAGTTATCAGTTATCAGTTATCAGTTCACTGAGAAAACTCCCCACACCCCACACCCCACACCCCACACCCCACTTCCCATCCCCTTTTTGATTTTTGACTTCAAGAAATATGTGGATTATTAGCAAAAAAGTCGGGGTATTTACCCATTATTTAACCTCTACGGGTACATTTACCCCCAGCATCGACAAAGCCAGTAAATTTTCTGCTCGGGAAATGGCGGATATTATGGCTAAAAAATACGGGGGAATAGTCGAGGCAATGAAATAATTATGACCATTGGTATTTGGATTTTAGGGGATCAATTATGGACAGGACAAGCGGCCTTAGCTAATCGTCAAGCCTATTCACAGGAAACGCCGGTTATTTTAATTGAATCCCACAATCATATTCGACAAAGACCCTATCATCAGCAAAAATTAGTTTTAATCTGGTCGGCGATGCGTCATTTTGCCGAAGAATTAAAAACTTTAGGATGGTCTGTTACCTACGAAATTGCAGAAGATTTTGAACCAATTTTATCTGCTTGGATTAAACGATTAGGCATTGAAGAATTACAGATCATGATGCCTAATGATTTGCCCTTTCTTAGATTAATTAAAAATCTCAATTTAGACTGTGCTATAACCCTAATTGATAATAATCACTTTCTCTGGACAAGGACAGATTTTAATAATTGGGCTAAATCTCGTAAAAGACTATTACTAGAGGATTTCTATCGAGAAAGTCGCAAAAAATGGCAGATTTTAATGGAGAATAATCAACCCATAGGAGGACAATGGAACTTTGATAAACAAAACCGCAAACCGCCCAAGGATGGATTAAAAACTGCTGCTCCTCTTTGGTTTGAACCCGATGAAATTACCCTTCAGGTTATCGCTGATGTGGAAGCTTTAGATATTCCTAAATATGGAAA
Organism: Microcystis sp. LE19-10.1B; assembly: GCF_027530565.1. Taxonomy (NCBI): domain Bacteria; kingdom Bacillati; phylum Cyanobacteriota; class Cyanophyceae; order Chroococcales; family Microcystaceae; genus Microcystis; species Microcystis sp. LE19-10.1B. The sequence goes on from NZ_JAPZQM010000233.1 coordinate 16,269, forward strand.
AATCAAACCTTTTCGCTGGGCAGTAACCCGCAGACAAGCTTTACAGGTTTTGGAGCATTTTATTACTAATTGTCTGCCCAACTTTGGACCCTACCAAGATGCGATGATAACGGGAGAAGAAACCCTCTGGCATTCCCTATTATCTCCCTATCTTAATCTAGGATTACTAACGCCGTTGGAAGTGATTCAGGGGGCAGAAATTGCCTATAAAAAAGATAATTTAGCCCTAAATAGCATCGAAGGATTTATCCGTCAGGTGTTGGGATGGCGGGAATATATGCAGGGAATTTATCATTATCTGGGAGAAGATTACGCTAATCTCAATTGGTTTGAGCATCAACAACCCTTACCGGCTTTCTTTTGGGATAGTAACCAAACCGAGATGAATTGCCTCAAACAAGTATTATCACAGGTGGAAAATACTGGTTATGCCCATCATATTCAAAGATTAATGATTTTGAGCAATTTTGCCTTAATTTTTGGTTGCTCTCCCCAAGAGATTGAAAACTGGTTTCATAGTGTTTTTATCGATGCCTACGATTGGGTAATGCAGACTAATGTGTTGGGAATGGGACAATTTGCCGATGGGGGAATTCTCGCCTCCAAACCCTACGCCGCCTCGGCCAACTATATTGATAAAATGAGTGATTATTGTCGGGGTTGTCTGTATAAAAAAAATGAACGAGTCGGGGAGTTTGCCTGTCCTTTTAACTTTCTTTACTGGGATTTTTTGGCACGACATCGAGAAAAATTAAAATCCCAAGGTCGAGTTAATATGATTTTAGGTCATCTCGATCGAATGTCGGCAGCTGAACTTAATCAAATGCGCTGCCAGTCCAACCAATTAAGAGCTATCAGTCGTCAGCTTTGAATCAGTTATCAGTTATCAGATGCCAGTTTTCAGTTCACTGATTACTGTTTACTGTTTACTGTTTACTGCTCACTGAAAAACCCCCAACCCCCAAACCCACTATGATAATTGCTATATGAGTAAATCAAAAGAAAAAAACCGGATTGCCTATCAGGAATTTGGAGATAAAAGCAATTCTCAAGCTTTTGAGCGTTCCATTCCTGAATTACCCCCAAATCAGCAGAATTTGCGAGTTCAAACCTCCCGCTCCGGTCGTGCGGGAAAAACCGTTACCATGGTTACAGGTTTTCAATGCCAAACCGAAACTCTGACGAAATTATTAAAACAGTTAAAAACTGCTTGCGGAACGGGTGGTACAGTGAAAGAAAATACCATTGAGATCCAAGGAGATCATCGCCAAAAAATTCTCCAAATTCTCATTGAATCGGGTTACAAAGCCAAAATTAGCGGAGGATAGCTTAAAATCATGATTCCCTCTTGGTTGCTTATCGGTGTCGTCGGATTTTTGGTAGCGTTAGCTGGGGGATTACTCAATTCTCGCGATGTACGTTGGTTTGCGCGATTGCGTCGTCCCGATTGGTTAACCTTTGAAAGATTAATCCCTCTTATCTGGACAATTATCTATATTTGTGGGGCAATTTCTGCTTATTTAGTCTGGGAAGCTCAACCGGCTAATCGCTGGTTTTTGATGGCTTTTTATCTGTTGGTGGAATTGACTATTACTGCCTATACTCCCGTCACCTGTAAACTACGCAGTCTCAAAGCGGGAACGATTATCGGAGGTACGGGTTTTTTCTTGGGTTGTCTTCTGGCGCTCTTGGTTTTCCCTGTTTCTTCTTGGGCGGGCATCCTACTCCTACCCTACCTGATTTGGAGTCCGATCGGTACCTATGTGACTTGGGAAATGATCCATCTCAATCCTCGGGATGTATAGATAGAGTCTGCTGAAAAAGTTTGTTGGTGGGGGCAGGGTGTGGGGTGTGGGGTGTAGGGTGTAGGGTGTAGGGTGTAGGGTTTTACCGATTTTGAGGCGGTCAATTACCTAATTTTCAGGGAAAAAGTCCCGGAATTTTCCCCCCGATCACTCCCATCGCAGGTACTTTTTGATTTCAAAAAAGTCTAAAGATATTATCCAACAAGGTTTTTAGATTTATTCAGCGAACCCTAGACAGGTAAAGTGGGATGGGTTAAAAATTAACCCATCCCACAGATCTTATTGCCATCTACCAACTTTAAAATCTAGACTGTTTTTTCCGCTCTAACTCGCTCTACCCTGCGAGGAATGGAGCAATCAAGGAAGTTAGGAACCTCCTGACGACAGTGAGGACAATACCAGTAGGCACGACCAACCACAAGGTGACGAAGGGTAATTCCCGAACACATAGGGCAGTTGTGCATGGATTGTTAGACTAATTTTAAAAGCTTTTAAAATTGTCCTACCTCCTGAAATAATCCTAAACAAAATCGCCGCTCTTTAACTCTAACTTTAGGTAGAAACCTAGTGTTTCTTTCGATAGACTTCCCAGAAAATACCTAAGGATGAGGACGGAAAAGATGGGAGTGTTGCGGGTGATAAAGTTGCGATCGAGTTCCTGTAATCTGGTTTAAAGCGGGACTAATTAGATAAAGGGTAGTTCTAGTTAAATTTTCCCGATGGGTTAATTGGGCCATCTCTGACAGGGGGACAACCCAGATTTTTTCGTCGGGCCAACCGAGACGGAAACAAACGGCCACTTGTTGCTCTGGCTGGTAGTATTGTAGGAGTTTTTCCTGGGCTTTGTCAACGTGACGAGCGGCTAAATATAGGCATAAACTGGCTTTATGAGCGGCTAAAGAGGCTAATTCTTCACTTTCTGGTATATGAGAGGCTTTTCCTTCCACCCGGGTTAGAATAATTGTCTGGACTAATTCCGGAATCGTTAATTCTAGGGCCAATTTGGCCGCTAATCCTTGAAAGGCACTAATTCCGGGGATTAGCTGAAAGGGGATATCTGCTGCTGTCAAAAGATGAATTTGTTCTTGGATGGCACTATAGAGACTTAAATCCCCCGATTGCAGTCGCACCACCGCTAAACCCCGACGCACGCGATCGATCATTAAAGGGATAATTTCCTCTAGGGTGATGCTACTGGTGGGAATTAACTCGGCATCTTGACGAGTATCCTCAAGAATCTGTTTAGGGACGAGGGAATCAGCAAAGAGGATAACATCGGCTTTTTGGAGAATTTTATAGGCTTTTACCGTCAATAATTCCGGATCTCCGGGGCCCGCACCAATAAAATAGACGGCCGGGGAGAGCGCCGAGGAGTCAATTAAAGTCATACTAAATCCTGTTTACAAGGGAAGTGGGGTGTGGGGTGTGGGGTGTGGGGTGTGGGGAAGTGGGGAAGTGGGGAAGTGGGGAAATTTCAACTAAAACTCCAAAACCCTAAAACCCCAAAACCCAACCCCGATCATTAACCTGAACATTTGTATTTAATTACGGTGAAACTGACTATACAATATTAATGATAAAGCACGGTCAGCATTGACAATGATTAGCGATCAGTCCCTCCCCCCCCAAAATATTGAAGCGGAAGAATCTATCTTAGGTGGCATTTTGCTAGATCCAAAAGCGTTAGGTAGAATCAGTGATTTTTTAATTCCAGAAGCTTTCTATGTGAAAACCCATCAAGATATTTATCGTGCGGCGCTTGCTTTACAAGGGAAGGGAAAACCGACGGATTTAATGACGGTTAGCAGCTGGTTACAGGATAATTTTCTGCTGGAGGAAATCGGGGGAATGCCGCGATTGTTACAATTAATTGAGCGCACTGTCTCGGCTGCTAACATCGATCGCTATGCTGAATTAGTGATGGATAAATATATGCGTCGTCAGTTAATTTCCACCGGGGGAGAAATTATTGAGTTAGCCAGGGATACGACGCTAGAATTAGAAAATGTTTTCGATGAATCGGAACAAAAGATTTTTCGTCTCACCCAAAAACGACCCCAGGAGGGTTTAATTTTTCTGGGGGATACTTTAATCGAAACTTTTAACGAAATTGAGAAAATGCAGGAGACCACCACTCTACCCGGTATCGAAACTCAATTTTATGATCTCGATGCGATGACCAGTGGTTTACAACCCTCGGATTTAGTTATTATCGCGGGTAGGCCTTCCATGGGAAAAACTTCTTTTGCTCTTAATATTGCCTATAATATCGCTCAACAGAATTTACCCGTGGCTGTCTTTAGTTTGGAGATGTCCAAGGAACAATTAGCCCAACGTTTGTTATCGAATGAGGCTAAAATCGAAAGTAATCGGATTCGCTCGGGCCGTTTGGGACAAAATGATTTAGAGAAGGTTCTTGGGGGACTAGAAAAGTTATTAAATTTGCCCATATATATCGATGATAGTGCCAATTTAAGTGTAATTCAAATGCGTTCCCAAGTGCGGCGTTTACAGGCAGAAAAAAAGGGGCAAATGGGATTAGTTTTAATCGATTATCTGCAATTAATGGAAGGGGGAGGTGATAATCGTGTTCAGGAACTTTCTAAAATTACCCGCAGTCTTAAGGGTTTAGCGAGAGAAATTCATGCTCCGGTAATTGCTCTTTCTCAGTTAAGTCGTGCTGTGGAATCTCGCAATAATAAAAGACCGATGATGTCCGATTTACGCGAGTCGGGATGTTTAGCGGGTGATAGTTTAGTTGAGTTAGCCGCTCCTCGTGCTAAAGTGCCAATTTGTCAGTTAGTTAATTGCTCTAATTTTACGGTTTTTGCTCTTAATGAGGAAACAATGAAATTAGAAAAAGCACTGGTAACTAAGGTCTTTTCCACAGGATTTAAGCCAGTTTTTCGATTAACAACTCGTTTAGGTCGCACGATTAGAGCTACAGCCAATCATAAATTTTTGACTGTCCACGGTTGGCAAAGATTAGATGAATTAAATATCGGTAATTATATCGCTTTACCTCGCTCTCTGAGTAATTCAGACCTAAGGTTTAATTGGGATGAAGTTATGGCAATTCAAGCGGATGGAGAGACAGAAGTGTATGATTTAACAGTAGATAAATTGCATAATTTTATTGCCAATAATATCATCGTCCATAATAGTATCGAACAGGATGCGGATTTAATTATGATGTTATACCGAGATGAATATTATAACCCCGATAGTCCCGATCGAGGTGTGGCCGAAGTAATTATTACTAAACACCGTAACGGTCCCACCGGCACAATTAAGCTACTTTTTCAACCAGAATTTACCAAGTTTCTTAATCTTAAACAAAGTCGCTCTAATTATTAAAATGCAAGCAACTATTAATTATAAAACTCCCAATTGGCTCTTAATACTTTTGGCAATTATCCTAACTCTCGGTGTGGTTTTTCGTTTTGCAAATATCGATCAAAAAATCTATTGGCATGATGAATCCTACACCACCATTAGAACCACTGGTTATCAAGCAAAGGAAATCGCTGATACTATCTTTCAAAACCGTCTTTTATCTACCACAGAATTAGGAAAATTTCAACAACTGAAACCAGAAAGTAATGTTTTTGACACAATAAAATCTCTCGCTAAAGAAGACCCTCAGCACCCACCTTTATACTTTATTATCTCTCGCTATTGGGAAAAAATATTCGGTTTTTCTCCCGTTTCTTCCCGCAGTTTAGCGATTGTTTTTAGTCTTCTCTCCCTGCCATTTATTTACTATCTATCCTTAGAATTATTTGCAGCAAAGTTAACGGCAATTTTAGCAGTAATTTTATTAGCACTCTCTCCAATTGATATAATATTTGCTCAAATGTCCCGTCAGTATAGTCTTTTGGTTTTGTTAACGATAATCAGTCAATTACTGCTGTTAAAATGCCTCAAAAAAAGAACTCTTGTTAATTGGTCTTTATACACCGTCGCTAATACTCTCGGACTCTACACTCATCTCTTTTTTATTCTCAACTTATTTGCTCAAGCAGCCTTTATACTTTGGTATCTTGTTATGAAACCAGAGCGAAAAAATAACTTGATATTTTTCCTGTTATCTGGGTTAACAATGATAATTTTATATATACCCTGGTTACAGGTTTTTTTAACTAACTCTCAAAGGGCCTTTAATTCCACCAGTTGGGCTGCCGTTAACTATCTCGATTGGGGATTGTTCGGTAAATTATGGCTCTTAACTTTTACTTGTCCATTTAGCGATAGCGATTTTGGTTTTAATAACATCTTCACCTATATATATAGACTGATTTTTTTAATCTTAATTATCTATGCTTTTTATCGAGTTTATCGCTACAATCACCCCATAGCTTTTACTTTTCTGATTACCTCAACCCTAGTACCTTTCCTAGCTTTAGTCATTCCCGATCTAATTTTGACCACCACTAGATCGACTGTCACCCGTTATCTAATTGCGACTTTTCCCACTATCTATATAACTGTAGCTTTTTTCTTGTCACAATTGCTTAATCAAGGCAAAATTTTAGGTAAAATTATCTTGACTTTTTTGTTAACTGCTAGTATAATATCGAACTTCAATAATGCTCTTTCCGAAACCAGTTGGGCAAAAGTTCCTAGTTATTGGAATGGCGAAGTTGCCAGAAAAATTAATGCTGTACCTAAGGCCATTGTTATCAGCGACGAAGGTAATGACTGGACTAACTTAGGTGATTTGCTTTCCCTTAATTATCGTCTTAATGCTGATGTACAATACTTCCTGACTACCACTAACCCCGATACCGATAAGTTAAAAGAAGTCCTAGAAATTCCCCAGGCCAACTTATTTCTTTTTCGTCCTTCCAATCGGTTATTACTGACCCTAGATCAATTCGATATTCGTCTTGATGATTTCTATCCTCAAGGTCAATTGTGGCGAGGGAAGAAATAGGTAAATATATAAGTAGGTGGGTGGAATTAAATATAAAATGAACGTAGGTTGGGTTGAAGCATGAAACCCAACGCCCGCATGGGTTACGCTACCGCTAACCCATCCTACAAATAATTGTGCCTACCTACTTATTTTGGGTCAATCTAGCCTCAAAGAGTTGAGCAAAGCTGGTATTATAACCAGTTAAAACCGTTAATCTTCACCTTAAAGAAATGACTTTTCTAATTCCGACTAGCGTTTGGCGGCAAATTCTTAAAAAGTTCCCTATACTACTATTCTTAGTATCTTTTCTCATAGTCCTACTATTAGGCTATTTTTCTGCCGCTTTCTCTCAAAGTCGAGATCCTGATATCCGCGGTGTTTGGATCACCACCAACGATACTGCGATGCTGATGGACAGGGATAAACGACAACAGGCGATCGAGCAATTAGTTAATCTTAATTTTAATGCTATCTATCCCGTGGTCTGGAATTCCGGTTATGCTCTCTATCCCAGTGCGATCGCCCAACGGGAAGGAATACAGCCTTTTGTGCCTACGGGAGCGCAGGGACAAGATATCTTGGCAGAATTGGTGGAACAAACCCGTGGCAGTGGATTATTGGTCATTCCTTGGTTTGAATTCGGATTTATGGCCCCTCCCACCTCGGAATTAGCCTTAAAACATCAGGACTGGTTAACCCAAAAACGCGACGGGGGGACCACTTGGGTAGGAGCAGCCGGTGAGGTGGTGTGGTTGAATCCTTTCCGTCCCGAGGTGCAGAATTTTCTGCGGGAGTTAGTCTTGGAAGTGGTGGGACAATACGATATTAACGGCATCCAATTCGACGATCATCTGAGTTTACCGAATGAATTCGGCTATGATCCCTATACTATCGCTCTTTATCAACAGGAAACGGAAAAAACACCTCCGGCTAACCCCCGGGATCCCGAATGGACAAAATGGCGGGCCGATAAAATCACCGCTTTTCTGGCTAATCTCAAAGAATCAATTCAGGCAGTTAAACCGAATATACTGCTTTCGATCGCCCCTAATCCCTACGAATTCGCCTATAATGGTCATTTACAGGATTGGCTCGGTTGGGTGCGGCAAGGATTAGTCGACGAGTTAATTGTACAGGTTTATCGTCCCGATCTGCCCAGTTTTCTCAAGCAAATAGAGCGTCCCGAAATTCAGGAAACCCAGCAAACTATCCCCACCGGTGTGGGAGTTTTAACCGGTTTACGCAATCGACCGATTGCCCTACCCTTGATTGAAGAAAAGGTATTGGCTGCTCGTCAACGGGGTTTAGGGGTGATTTTCTTCTTTTATGAAAGTCTCTGGCAGCAAGCTTTGGAACCGCCAGAAACCAGAAAAGCGGCAATTCAAGCGATGTTTTCGCAACCCATCACTCCCCGTCTTCCCGTGCTGGAAAATATCCCCTTAGTTAGTACACCTGAACCTGTTGACCAGCCAGAACTAACCCCCACACCTCCCCCCTTAGCTCCGGACGGGATCGAAATTCCTGTAATTCCCCCTCCGGGTAGTTAATAGCAATTTTTGCCCATCAAAATTATACTAAATCCTGTTTAAAAGGTATAGGAGAGTGGCGGGATTTTTTTCAGTGTTGCCAAAGGCACGGCGTAGCCGTCCAGTAAACAGTAAACAGTGAAATGAAAACTCACATCTGATTAAATGCTGACGTCTAAAAAGCTTGTCAAGATTGCCGAGAAGCAGCATTTAAGTAGGGAGGCACAATTATTTGTAGGATGGGTTAGCGGTAGCGTAACCCATGCAGGCGTTGGGTTTCATGCTTCAACCCAACCTACGTTCTGATTAAATGCTGATGTCTAAAAAGCTTGTCAAGATTACAGAGAAGCAGCATTTATTCAGAGTAAATCTTCTAGTTTTATGGTCATATAATCTTGAGTTTGATTGGGATTTTGGATAAACCTAACGACGATTTTATCTCGTTCTTCTAATAGGGTTTCTAGGGTTAATAAATTTGATTCTGTAGATTGAGAGAGAATTTTATATAAGGTACTCTCGCTCAAATTATAGTCTGGCTCATTTTCTTTGGCAAGATCACTAATTTCGTTGCGATTATAAAAAATAATTCCTCTGAATTGCACAAATATTTGTGCATTTTGATAGTTTTTCTGGGGATTAGCATGATTATTGAGAGTCAGAAGCATATAGATTCTATTCATCCCGCTTTGAAATTTACCAGCAATCTGCTTTAATGTGCTTTCTTTGTCTTTTTTTGCCTGTAGGGATGCTTTAAGTTCAATTAAACAAATTTGCAGATGATAATTGAGAATTTTACCAGCATCATCGACTTTTCTCTGTAAAACTAATATAGCTTTTTCAGGGGTTTTGCCGGAAGCAGAGATACCGGGTAACTCTTTTTCTAAATTGATAACCCAGATTTTATCTACTTCTGTAGATATATTTTTGTCATTTTTAGACGATAACTTTAAGTGATTAATAACTACTTTCTTTAAATCGCTCTTATTTGTTTCTAGAATTTCAATATACTCATCCTGACTAGGGGAGATTTCTTCAATAAAACCCTGTTTTTCTAAAGCTTGATGAAACTCTTGTCTAAGGGAAAATATTTCTTTTTTTGAGTTAGACTTACTCATTCTCTGCTAAATAGATATGATTGGTTAAAATTTCGCCAGATTTCTGCACAGAGTTGATAACTTCTTTAAAGTTACGAAAATAAACACCATATTCACTGGTTCCATAATCAATAATTTTATCACCCGTGAAAAAGTAAACCCCTAAGTCTTCTTTAGCAATTGAAATTTCTGGATTTAAATTTTTTAATTGATTATCTTCAATAATTTTTGTGACATCAACATCATAACTTTTTAAGGTATGAAGATAAACATAATTGTTGAGAATATCGGTTAAAATTGGGCTATGGGTGGTGATCAAAACCCGATTATCATGCTCGGTGACAAATTGAACTAAAATATCCATTAAGCGAATTTGATTTTCGGGATGCAAATTAACTTCTGGTTCATCTATCATCAAAAAATTGTTTTTTTCCTTAGCCCAATATTTGAGATAAAGATACAAGATAGTCAACTGATTGACTGAAGATGAAGCTAGATACATAGGTAAATCTTTGCTTTCATCGAATTTAAAAGAAAATTGAATAGGTGCGATCGATTCTAGACTAGAAATGGTGATTTCTCCTCCCATTAATCCGGTCATCTTTTCAATCAGAGAATTATAAACTGAATTAATTTTTTTCTTGGTATTGAGAGAATAAAGCGACTCAATCACTTTATTCATTGGTTCTGTATAAGACCTTTTGGGTAATTGTTCTTGAAGACGTTTGAATATATCCCGATTAGTATCAACATCATCATCAATATTTTCTATTAATTCTTGCAATCGACGATTATACTCACTTCTTTTATTTCTCTCTATCTCATAAATGTACTGGTAGAAAACAGGAAAAAAACTACGACTAGCGGGGATAAAAAAAGTATCTTCTGCATGAGACAAAAGCACTCTTATTATTGACGGAATAATTACTGATTCCTTGTATGGTTTAGCTCTCTCAAAAAAGTCTCTGGGTATTTGATCAAATACTTTCTCAGGGATATTATTCTCTTTTATATTTATTGTTAGGCTACCTTTGCCCTTGCTAATCTGTAAATACTCCAGATCATTATTTCCTGCAACACGAACCAAAAAAGTTGTTTTAAATTTCGTCTCTTTAAATTCTTTGATATTTGCTTGAAAAACTAATTTATTGGAACCAATAATCGTTTCTTTAATACTAGCATCAAGATTATAGGTATTAACAACTTCTTTTTCAATAAACTGGCTAAATTTATTGAGAATCTCATCGATTAATTCTTGATTGATCGTAATTTTTTTAATAGGTTTTTCCGAGTCAATTACTAAAGAATCAATTTCGGTATTTTCGGAAAACCTTCTAATATTGTCATTATTAAAAATTGTCCATAAAAGCTGAGAAACTAGGGTTTTGCCACTATTATTGTAGCCAATAAAAGTATAGAACTTCTTGGTTAAATCTATGGTTTGATTATTATTTCTAATTGATCCCAAATTCTTGATCAGTAGTTCCATATTATTTTTACCAATCACACCGAGAGGATAACTAATTTTTTAAAGGTGGACAAAATGCCCACCCTTAACACTATTGTAAACTGCTAGTTAACTGACTTTTGGCCTTAGCTAAAGCTTCGCTTAACTTACTAGCATCCCGTCCCCCAGCTTGAGCTAAATTGGGACGACCACCACCACCACCGGCGCAGATTTTAGCGATCGCACCGATAAATTTACCCGCTTGTAAACCCTTATCTTTAATCACCCGGGGACTAAAAGCGGCCACTAAACTCACTTTATCAGCTGCGGGAGTCGAGGCCAAAACCACTGCCCCTTCCCCTAATTTTTGCTGTAGTCTTTCGGCTGCGGCCATCAAAGCATTAGCATCAATATCGCCCAAAGAAGCGACTAATAGCTTAAATTCGCCGATAGATTCGGCTTGAGATAGCAAAGCATCCGATTTATTTAGCGCCAACTCCTGTTTAACCGCTTCTAACTGCTTTTGTGTGCCTTTTAACTCTGATTGTAAGACCGTAATGCGATCGGGAATTTCCAGAGGTTTGACCTTAAAGCGATCGCACAAATCCCGCACCACCTGATCCCGTTCATTCAGGTATGCTAACACGGCAGGGCCGGCCACCGCTTCGATGCGACGAATTCCTGCGGCGATTCCCGTCTCGGAGATGATTTTAAATAAACCGATCTCGGCAGTATTTTTAACGTGAGTTCCCCCGCATAATTCCATAGAAACGCTAGGAATATCGATAACTCGCACTTCTGAGCCGTATTTCTCGCCAAACATGGCAATAGCTCCCTTCTGCTTCGCTTCTTCCAATCCCATCACCGCTATCTGGGTGTCATGCGCTTCGGCAATCCAAGTGTTAATCTGTTCTTCCACCTGTTGCAATTCAGCGCTAGTCAGGGGACGAGGACAGTTAAAATCAAAACGGAGGCGATCGAAATTGACTAGGGAACCTGCTTGGGAAATCCCCCCATCGACAAGCTTTTTCAGGGCCGATTGTAGCAGATGGGTGGCGGTATGATTAGCTTGGGCGCGACGACGACAGGAACGATCGATCTGTGCATTAATTGTATCGCCGGTGGTGACAATTCCCCGCTCAATCCGACCAAAATGGATAAAAATCCCCGATTCTTTCTGCACATCCTCAACGCGGATAACCAGATTATCGCCGGTTAAATAACCCTTATCACCGATTTGTCCACCCGATTCGGCATAAAAAGGGGTTTGATCGAGAACTACCTGCACCTCAGTGCCTGCTGCGGCCGATTCCACCGTTTTACCAGCGACTAAAACCGTCGTTACTGTTGCGGTTGCTTGCAAATCCGTATAACCGAGAAATTCCGTCGGGTGAATATGTTCTGCCAGCTTATCTAAACTGCCCTGTACCGTCAAATCTATGGTTTCGTGGGCGGCTTTTGATCTTTGCTGCTGTTTTTTCATTTCCTGCTCGAAACCCGCCGTATCGACGCTTAAACCCTGCTCCTCGGCGATTTCTTGAGTGAGTTCGAGGGGGAAGCCATAGGTATCATAAAGGGTAAAGGCATCGACTCCCGAAATCTGGCTTTTTTCTTTTTCTAGAATCGATTCGAGCAGTTTCTCGCCTCTTTCTAGGGTTTCTAAAAATCTCGCTTCCTCTCGCTCTAATTCTGCCTTGATCACCGTTTCTCGTTCCCGAACATTGCCATAGACGGACTCGGAAAGAGCGATCGCAACTTCCGCCACTTTGGTGATAAACTGACCTTCAATACCGATTAAACGCCCGTGTCGTACTACTCTCCGAATCAGACGACGCAGGACGTAACCTCTGTCAGTATTCGATGCTGAGATACCATCCGCTATCATGTGTACTACCGAACGCACATGATCGCCGATGACTTTTAGGGAAACTTTCGTTTTTTCGTCCGCTTTCTGGTAGTCTATGGCTGCTAACCGGGCCGCTTCAGCGACAATCGGGAAAATTAGGTCAGTTTCGTAGTTATTGGCGACTTTTTGCAGGATTTGCGCCATCCGTTCCAAACCCATCCCCGTATCGATATTTTTATTGGCCAGGGGTGTCAGATTGCCATCCGCGTCGCGGTTATACTGCATGAAGACGAGGTTATAAAACTCGATAAAACGGCTATCATCCTCTAAATCGATGGTTTTATCCCCCAATTCCGGGTGAAAATCGTAGTAAATTTCCGAACAGGGACCACAGGGACCCGTGGGACCCGATACCCAAAAGTTATCCGCTTCGCCCATTTTTTGGATACGATGAGCAGGAATACCGATTTTATCGCGCCAGATAGCGAAAGCTTCCTCATCCTCTCTAAAGACACTAACGACTAATCTTTCGGGGGGAAGGTTAAAAACTTCTGTGGACAATTCCCAGGCCCAGGCGATCGCTTGTTCTTTAAAATAATCACCAAAGCTAAAATTGCCCAACATCTCAAAAAAAGTATGGTGTCTAGCAGTCCGGCCGACATTTTCGATATCGTTGGTGCGAATACATTTTTGGGAAGTGGTAGCGCGGGTAAATTCTGGGGTCTTTTGCCCTAAGAAAATCGGTTTAAAAGGGAGCATTCCCGCAATAGTCAGCAAAACGGTGGGGTCTTCTGGGACTAGAGAGGCACTAGGGAGAATTTTATGGTTTCTGGCCGCAAAAAAGTCTAAAAATCGCTGGCGAATCTCGCTTCCGCTTAGGTGGTTACTCATAGAAGATGTCAGTTAGTCAGAAAATGCCTATTTTATCCATTGTGGCATTTTTGCGTTTTAACTCTCCACCTTTACTCTTGCGCCGCTTGTCGGACCTGTTCTAAGTCTAAATCCAAAGCTTGAGCGATTTGTTCCACACTTAAACCCAAAGCCAGCAAACGGGGAATAGATTCCAGTTTTCCTTCTAGTTTACCTTCTAGTTTACCTTCTAGTTTACCTTCTAGTTTTCCTTCTAGTTTTCCTTCCAGTCGTCCTTCCCGTTTAGTTGCTTCCTTCCATTCCTGATAGGTTTGAGATAAAGTCATAAACACCTCTCTATCCTCAGTTTCTAGGATGTTATTTATTTCCATACTAACCCGCCAACTAATCAATAATTCCAAGACATTTTCCCGGAAAGCATTACCTTGAGGTAATTCTAACAATTCTCGCACCGCTTGGTTTTGCGTTTTTCCCCGTCCTAATAATCTTAACCAGAGAGTCTCAGCAGTCACAGGCAATTGATTAATAGCGATAATTGCCGTGCGATAAAGCGAGGGAAGAAAATAGACTCCTTCTGGCCAATCTGGTCTTAATTTTGCCCCAAATCCCTCTAAAACAGTGATACCAGCCGAAGGGGATAAAATCCACAAACGAGGGGCATTGTCTTCATTGTAGCTCTGATTTTCCCGTTTAGCTTGTCTTTGCAGTTCGGCTAAAATTGTCAAAAGTTTCGCTAAACAATTGCGAATCTCGCTACGATTGGGAGGATTGCGATAGGGTTCAATTAAGACAGTATTAAGGACAATTCTGCCTAATAATCCCAGATAATTGGGGTTGGGTTCGGCATTGGGGGAAAAAAATAAATCTATCTGTCGGGTTTCGTCGCTGACTTCTTTACTGATTTCGACGATTCCCAGGGGAGAAAGTAATTGTTCAAGGTAATTTTTGGCAAATTGATCATGGGGTTTCATGGGGTTTCTTGAATAGCTCGTCGGACCTGTTCTAAGTCTAAATCCAAAGCTTGAGCGATTTGTTCCACACTTAAACCCAGAGCAAGTAAACGGGGAATAGATTCCAGTTTAGCCTCTAGTTTTCCTTGTTCGAGTCCTCGCTCTAGTCCTCGCTCTAGTCCTTGTTCGAGTCCTCGCTCTAGTCCTTCCTGTCGTCCTTCCCGTTTAGTTGCTTCCTTCCATTCCTGATAGGTTTGAGATAAGGTCATAAATACCTCTCTATCTTCAGTTTCTAGGATGTTATTTATTTCCATACTAACCCGCCAACTAATTAATAATTCCAGCACATTTTCCCGGAAAGCATTACCTTGAGGTAATTCTAACAATTCTCGCACCGCTTGGTTTTGCGTTTTTCCCCGTCCTAATAATCTTAACCAGAGAGTCTCAGCAGTCACAGGCAATTGATTAATAGCGATAATTGCCGT
>NZ_JAPZQM010000262.1:0-12280 GCF_027530565.1 Microcystis sp. LE19-10.1B
GTGGTCGAGGGAATCAACAATAAACTTAAACTAATAAAACGGAGAGCCTATGGCTTGAGAAACTTTCGGAATTTTTGGGTTAGAAGTATGTTGTCTTGGCATCTTGTATGTTGATTTAGCATAAAGAGTAACGAAGAGCCAAAGATGTTCCCAATCTAAATTTTTCATCTCCCCGCGTCGAATTTGTTCGGTGGTTCGCTCAATCCACAAAACAAAGTCCTGATCATAAAGTTGTTTTAATTCTTCCCAGCAATTCTCATTTTAAGGTTTCATGACATTAAAACCCTTGCACCTAGAGGGGTTAATAATTCTTAACGAGTCTCTAGATCGCTGAAACAACGCAAAATCGTTTCAAAATGAGAATTGCCGAATTCTTCCACCTGCATAGATTTTTGAGATTGAGCCGCGCTTTTATTATCGATCATAAACAAAACCCCCCACCAATGGGCGGGGGGTTTTTTAGTCACCTAATTCAAGGTTTAGCCGAACTTGCCGGCAGTGGAAGCGATCAAGAAGGCGGCGTAGGTGAAGATATAGCCAACGGTGAAGTGAGCTAAACCAACCAAACGAGCCTGAACGATCGAGAGAGCCACGGGTTTGTCTTTCCAACGAACGAGGTTCGCCAGAGGAGTACGTTCGTGGGCCCAAACGATAGTTTCGATCAACTCTTGCCAGTAACCACGCCAAGAGATCAGGAACATGAAACCGGTTGCCCAAACGAGGTGTCCAAAGAGGAACATCCAGGCCCAGACAGAAAGGTTATTAACACCGTAGGGATTGTAACCGTTGATTAACTGAGCCGAGTTAGCCCAGAGGTAATCGCGGAACCAGCCCATCAGGTAGGTGGAGTTTTCGTTAAACTGAGCCACGTTACCCGACCAGACACCGAGGTGTTTCCAGTGCCAGTAGAAGGTTAACCAACCCAGGGTGTTCAACATCCAGAACATGGCTAAGTAGAAGGAATCCCAAGCAGAGATGTCGCAAGTACCGCCACGGCCGGGACCGTCGCAAGGGAAGGAATACCCGAAGTCTTTTTTATCGGGCATTAATTTGGAACCACGAGCGTCTAAAGCACCTTTAACCAGGATTAGAACGGTGGTGTGTAAACCAAGAGCGATCGCATGGTGAACGAGGAAGTCGCCAGGACCGATGGTTAAGAATAAGGAGTTAGTGCCGCTATTGATTGCGTCTAGCCAACCGGGTAACCAAACATCACCGTAGTTGGGATAGGCGGTGTAAGCGATACTATCGGGGTTAGACAACAGTACGTTCATGCCGTACAGGGTTTTACCCGAAGCTGCTTGCACGAATTGAGCGAACACAGGTTCGATCAGGATTTGTTTTTCGGGAGTACCGAAAGCGACGACCACATCGTTATGAACGTAGAGGCCGAGGGTGTGGAAACCTAAGAAAAGGGAAACCCAGCTTAGGTGAGAGATGATCGCTTCTTTATGCTCCAGCATCCGCGCCAGCACGTTATCTTTGTTCGCTTCGGGATCATAGTCACGCACGAAGAAGATAGCACCGTGGGCGAAAGCACCCACCGCTAGGAAACCAGCGATGTATTGGTGGTGCGTATAAAGAGCCGCTTGGGTAGTGTAGTCCTTAGCGATAAAGGCATAAGGGGGTAGCGCGTACATATGCTGCGCCACCAGAGAGGTGATCACGCCTAAAGAAGCGAGAGCCAAACCGAGTTGGAAGTGGAGAGAGTTGTTAACCGTGTCATAAAGATTTTTGTGACCGGCTCCTAACTTACCACTGGGGGGTCTGTGTGCATTAAGGATGTCCTTGATGCTGTGACCGATGCCCCAGTTGGTGCGGTACATATGACCAGCCACAATGAAGATCACAGCGATCGCCAAGTGGTGGTGAGCCATATCGGTTAACCAGAGGGACTCGGTTTGGGGATGGAAACCACCTAAGAAGGTGAGGATCGCAGTTCCCGCGCCTTGGGCAGTACCGAAAATGTGGTTAGCAGTATCGGGGTTTTCTGCATACACACCCCAGTTACCGGTGAAGAAGGGTAGTAAACCCGCCGGGTGGGGAGGAGTGGAGAGGAAGTTGTCCCAACCAACGTGCTGACCGCGGGATTCGGGGATAGCAACGTGAACGAGGTGTCCGGTCCAAGCCAGAGAGCTAACACCGAACAGAGCGGCGAGGTGGTGGTTCAGGCGAGATTCAGCGTTTTTGAACCAAGCGAGGCTAGGACGGAACTTAGGTTGTAAGTGTAACCAGCCAGCAAAGAGGAAAATCGCCGAGAGAATCAGCAGGAACACCGCACCTTGGTATAGGTCTTGGTTGGAGGTCATACCGATGGTGTAGAACCAGTGGTAAACCCCGGAATAGGCGATGTTAACCGGATTAGAAGCGCCAGCTTGGGTGAAGGCATCTACAGCGCCTTTACCGAACTGGGGATCCCAAATCGCATGGGCGATGGGACGGATGTTTAAGGGATCTTTGATCCACTGCTCGAAGTTACCTTGCCAAGCGACGTGGAATATAGTACCGGAAGTCCACAGGAAAATGATTGCAATGTGGCCGAAGTGCGACGCGAAAATCTTTTGGTAGAGATTCTCTTCCGTCATGCCATCATGACTTTCAAAATCGTGGGCTGTGGCGATCCCGTACCAAATCCGACGGGTAGTCGGATCTTGGGCTAGATCTTGGCTAAATTTAGGGAATTTAGTTGCCATAGCTGTTTAGGAAATTCTCCTCTCTAAATAACTGAGGCTCTTACACGAGTGCTGGTTATTTCCTTTTTTCAATTCACCCACTGTAATAGGAAACGCTTACAGAGGTATCGGTCAATCGACGCTGGTTCTGCCTAGTCTTGCCAATCCCCGGGGGACTGGCAAGCCCTTATAGGCAAGTTTAGCCAATCGAGAGACTTCTGGCCAAGAAGAATGCCCAAGTGGTGACAATACCGCCTAAGAGGTAGTGAGCCACACCAACGGCACGACCTTGAATGATGCTCAGGGCGCGAGGTTGGATAGCGGGGGCAACTCTTAACTTGTTGTGCGCCCAGACGATCGACTCGATTAATTCTTGCCAGTAGCCGCGACCACTGAACAGGAACATCAAGCTAAACGCGAAGACGAAGTGACCGGCTAGGAACATGATTCCGTAGGCAGACAGGGCAGAGCCATAGGAATTAATGACTTGCGCTGCTTGCGCCCAGAGGAAATCCCGTAACCAACCGTTGATGGTGATGGCACTTTGGGCGAAGTTACCGAGGGTAACGTGGGTGACAGTGCCATCGGGGGCGACGGTTCCCCAGACATCGGACTGCATTTTCCAGCTAAAGTGGAAGATTACGACCGAGATGGAGTTGTACATCCAGAACAGGCCGAGGAAAACGTGATCCCAACCGGAAACTTGGCAGGTACCGCCGCGACCGGGACCATCGCAGGGGAAACGGAAACCGAGATTCGCTTTATCGGGAATCAGACGGGAACCGCGAGCGTAGAGAACCCCTTTGAGGAGAATCAACACGGTGACATGGATGGTGAAGGCGTGGATGTGATGCACGAGGAAATCGGCAGTACCGAGGGTGATCGGCATCATGGCCACTTTGCCACCCACTGCTACTACGTCGCCACCGAAAGCATAACTAGCGGTAGTGAGAGCGTTAGGAGCGGTGTTGCCGGGGGCCAGGGTGTGGAGACTTTGTACCCATTGGGCAAAGATGGGTTGTAGTTGAATTCCCGTATCCGAGAACATATCTTGGGGACGACCAAAAGCCCGCATGGTGTCGTTGTGAATGTATAAACCGAAGCTATGGAAGCCAAGGAAAATACATACCCAGTTCAGGTGGGAGATAATTGCGTCGCGATGACGGATCATCCGATCGAGCAGGTTATCCACGTTTTTGGCTGGATCGTAGTCCCGCACCATGAAGATCGCTCCGTGCGCTCCCGCACCGACGATTAAGAAGCCACCGATCCAAGTGTGGTGAGTGAACAAGGATAGTTGGGTGGCGTAGTCAGTCGCCTGATAGGGATAAGGCGGCATGGCGTACATATGGTGGGCCACGATGATGGTTAGCGAACCTAAGAGAGCCAGGTTAATCGCTAACTGGGCGTGCCAAGAGGTGGTCAGGATTTCGTACAGTCCTTTGTGACCTTGACCGGTGAAGGGACCTTTGTGGTTTTCGAGGATTTCCTTCATGCTGTGACCGATACCCCAGTTGGTACGGTACATATGACCGGCAATGATGAATAATACAGCGATCGCCAAGTGATGGTGAGCGGTATCGGAAAGCCAGAGACCACCAGTCACGGGGTTCAAGCCACCTTTGAAGGTGAGGAAATCCGAGTAAGCACCCCAGTTAAGGGTAAAGAAGGGGGTCAAACCCTGGGCGAAACTGGGATATAAGTCCGCCATCTTGCTCGGTTCGAGAATGAACTCGTGGGGCAAGGGGATGTCTTGGGGAGCGACTCCCGCATCGAGGAGTTTGTTCACCGGTAAAGAAACGTGAATCTGATGACCGGCCCAACCTAGGGAACCTAAGCCGAGTAAACCCGCCAAGTGGTGGTTCATCATCGATTCCACGTTTTGGAACCATTCCAGTTTCGGTGCGCTTTTGTGGTAATGGAACCAACCGGCAAACAGCATCAGGCCCGCCATAACTAAACCACCGATAGCGGTGCAGTATAGCTGATAGCTGTTGGTGAACCCGGAGGCGCGCCAGAGGTAGAACAGACCAGAGGTGATCTGAATACCGTGGAAACCACCGCCCACATCGCCGTTGAGGATGCCTTGACCGACGATCGGCCAGACCACTTGGGCGCTGGGTTTGATGGCGAGCGGGTTGGTTAACCAAGCTTCATAGTTAGAAAATTTCGCGCCGTGGAAGTACATTCCACTCAGCCAAACGAAGACAACGGCGAGATGTCCGAAGTGGGCGCTGAAGATTTTCCGAGAAATATCTTCTAGATCGCTGGTTTGACTATCAAAATCGTGGACGTTGGCGTGTAGGTTCCAAATCCAGGTGGTGGTTTTGGGTCCTTTGGCTAAAGTGCGATCAAAATGCCCCGGCTGACCCCACTTCTCAAAGGAAGTAGGTACTGGGTCTTTATCTACAATCACTTTAGCTACCGCTTTGGGGGGGAGTGCCATGAGGATTCTCCTCTCTCGACAATAGACTTAGCGTTTTATTTGAGGATAGATTTTTTAACCTAAAAAAGGCAAGTTGAAATCTGACCCACCTTTTGTTAATGTCGCTTGACTTTCCTCTTGGGTGAGATTCCAGTCGAAAGCATCAATAGTAGATGATAAGTCTTTGTTCTCTCCTCTGTTCGTTGTGCTTAACAATAATTAAAATTCTCTCAATCCTTGATAGGAGAGACATTTTCTGCTATGGACGGTCTTAGTCAGGGTCAGACCGGTAATTTTTCTTTACAAAAGTTTATTAATTGTCGCCCCAGAAGCCGATTTCACCTTTTTCTCCCTCACCAGACCATATAGAAAATTCAATAGATAGATTCTCAAAAAACAATCAAACAATTCTGTAAAATTGAGGCCATAACCTCATCTTCTCGCGCTTTTGCTGACACCAGAGCATTCAATGACTCTAGCAAAAATCAATGGTTTGTATAGATTTTGGCCTTGGCTCTAGGAGGAACGTGCTATCCCTACTACATAAATTAATCCCAGTCAAAACCCTTCGTATATGTCTTGTGATCGGTTTACTGACCATTCTGTTAACCGCCTGTGGCGATCGCCTGACGGCTACCAATCTCCCCACTTCCGAAACCCTTCATCTTCCCGTCGTCCAAGGCCGCATTTCTGAGGTTGCCCCCCCGGCCCTAATTCAGGAACTGCGACCCAGTTTAGATCGTTACGCTCCCCAAGTAACGATTCTCAGTCCTCTGGCCGAACAAGTTTTCGATGACCCTCAGGTGACAGTTAAACTACAAGTGTCAGATCTGCCAATTTTCCAAGACGATACCCTGAAATTAGGACCCCACTTGAGCCTAATTGTCGATAATGAACCAGCAGCGGCTATCTACGACCTCAAGCAACCGATTATCCTAGAAAATCTTGCCCCCGGTACTCACACCCTCCGCGTCTTGTCCATGCGGCCTTGGCAGGAAAGTTTTAAAAATGATGGGGCCTTCGCTGAAACAACCTTTCATATTCTGACAAAAACAGGCAAAAATGCCCCTGATAACAACTTACCCCTGTTAACCTACAGTAGTCCGCAAGGAATCTACGGCGCAGAACCGATCCTGCTCGATTTTTATCTGAGTAATGCTCCTCTACGTCTGCCCAATACTGCCAACGAGGATAATAGTCTTCAAAATTGGCGCATTCGTGTCACTGTCAACGGTGAAAGTTTTCTGCTTGATACTTGGGAACCGATCTATCTCAAGGGTTTTGCCAAGGGCAATAACTGGGTACAATTAGAATTCATCGATGGTAAGGGAAATAAAATCGAAAACGAGTTTAATACCAGCGTGCGCGTGATTAGCTTTGATCCCTCTTACCGAGACGGCCTTAGTCAATTAGTCCGCGGCGATTTATCCCCTACAATTGCCCGTAGCATTGTTGATCCCAACTATAAAACCATTCCCAGTCTACAGGAAAAAACTCCCGTTATTGAGCCAGAAAGCCCAATAGTGGAAGAAACCCCCGTTATTGAGCCAGAAACCCCTATAGTTCAGGAAATCCCTGTTATTGAGGAGGAAACTCCTGTTATTGAGCCAGAAACCCCTATAGTGGAAGAAACTCCTGTTATTGAGCCAGAAACCCCTATAGTGGAAGAAACTCCTGTTATTGAGCCAGAAACCCCAATAGTGGAAGAAAAACCAGTAGAGACAGAAACAATCGAAAAGGTAGAGGAAACCCCTGAAGCGATCGAATCTCCCTTAACCACCATACCGGAGACAAAGGAGATTAACGAACCGGCCTCTAGTATTTAGCCTCCGGTAGAAGTGGAACCTATTCCCGAACCCCAGAACAATAGCGAGCAAAAAATCACCATTTTCGATCGCATTCAACAAACCTTAAATCGTTTCCAGTTACCCTCTCCCCCAGCAGAAACAGATATCGAACTACCCATCCTCGATCCTGAATTATTCAGCAATATCGATCGATCTTAAAACCCAGCTTAATCGAGTTTTTAGGGGATAGGGTAATGAGGGTAATGGGGAAGTGGGGAGGTGGGAATTATGAATTATGAATTAGGAGGTGGGGGGGTAGGGGAATGGGGGAATTTCAACTAAAACCCTAACACCCTAACACCCTAACACCCCAACACCCTAACACCCTAAAAACCCAACCCCCAACCCTCAACACCTCGATCGAGAAATTATTAAACAAATATTTCGCAATATAGACAAAATTGGGAACTAAGTTATAATCTAGAACGTCTCTAGGTAATTTACTAACTTTTTGCTTGAGGTAATTGTGTTTAACAAAATTTCCCTTGTCGCTGGTTTTGCCGGTTTAGTTGCCCTAACTACCCTTGGCGCTGTACCCGCACAAGCAGGACCACAAAATAACGAAATCTTGATCAGTCAACTGCGCGGCCATAACACCTACAGAGGTGAGCCACAACTCAACCCCGGTGACTATATACTGGGTCGCGTCCGGGGAACCGTGGGTGGAATTCTGTCCATCCAATTGATCAGACCTGTGACAGTGGATGGCAAAGAAATTTTCAGTGGCGACTTTGCCGACGGAACCACCGCTCGTATTGTTGGGGATGCCATGGGTGGTGATGACGTGATTTTGCAAGTGGTAGATGGCAAATTAGTTTATGTGGGTAAAGCTCGTCCCTATTGGGTTTCCCGCTTGAAACTAAAATCGGAAATCTCCACCAGCGCTACTCGCTCGCAACTTTTAAGAGAAGTTAACCAAAAAGAACCCGCTTGGGGACTTCCCGCTTTACCGCCGGAAACCAGAACCTTTACTGAAGTTGCTCCTCAACCCGCTCCCGAGCCTAGTGTATCTCCTATCCGCGGACTTTGGTAGTGGGAAGACATCAGGAGAAAATCTCTTGTCTTTAGACTGAGAAGCTGAAAAATCTTCTCAAAGCCCAATACAAATGCACTAAACTTCCTCCTCTTTTTCCGATCGAAGGGGGGGTTTTTTATTTAGGGTTTGCTGAAAAAGTTTTTCGTGGGGGTAGGGTGTGGGGTGTAGGGTGTAGGGTTTTACCGATTTTGAGGGGGTCAATTACCTAATTTTCAGGGAAAAAGTCCAGGGATTTTACCCCCGATCACTCCAATGGTTGGCACTTTTTGAGGGAAAAAAAGTCTAAAAGCCTTATCCAACAAGGTTTTTAGATTTATTCAGCCAACCCTATTTAGTCAAAAATTGAGAAATAATTGTATTTCAGCCCAGATTCTCGTCAAAACATCGGTAAGGGCATGATCGCTATTTAATTCGATTAACTGTACCCAAGGACGAGAAAAAGCATAATAGCGACTATTTTCTGGGGGAATTACCCCATCGTTACTGCCATGAATAATCAGGGTGGGGAGCTGCCTGATTAACTTTTCTTGGGGATAATTAGCTAAATCCTCAATAAACTTGTAATAAATCGGCAGATAACGACGATAACCGTAGTGATAAACCGATAAACTCCCAGATTTTTGCCAATTGGCTAGGGTTTCTGCTCCCAATTGTCCTAACCAAATCGGCCCGAAATTAAAAGCGGGAGCTAATAAAACGAGCCTTTGCACCTGAAAATAAGTTTCTGCCAGCCAAGCTGCCGTTAAACCGCCAAAACTGGAACCAATCAGTGTAACGGGAAACTGAGATTGTTCAATCAATTGGCCGACTTGAACAATCTGACGAGTGAGAGTTAAGCTAGAAAAGTCATCACCGTTAAGATCGGGAATTTCCATTGCTAAACCCCTCTTTTGCCAACAATGTCTCAAAAATTGCGCTTTTGTTGATTGGGGGCCAGAAGCAAAACCGTGTAGATAAATATATCTGTTTTCAAAGACCGCCATTCTAGAACCAATTAGGGTCTGCTGAAAAAGTTTGCTGGTGGGGGCAGGGTGTGGGGTGTGGGGTGTGGGGTGTAGGGTTTTACCGATTTTGAGGAGGTCAATTACCTAATTTTCGGGGAAAAAGCACCTGAATTTTCCCCCTGATCACTCTCTTGCCTAGCACTTTTGGATTTCAAAAAGGTCTCAAAGTCTTACCCAACAAGATTTTTAGATTTATTCAGCCAACCCCAATTAGATTTCTTCATCTTGCTCTTTGGTGGCACTGGGAGAAGAATTATAAATGGCATCTAACTGCTGACGAGCATCTTCGACAGTGAGAGAACGAATCACTAACAGAGGTTCATTAATCGGTTGTCCGGCCTCGTCCAAAAGTTCGGGATGGGAAGTCATGGGATAACCGTAGGGATTATAGGAATTAGCCGATTTAGCAGGACGTTTCTGGGAATCCATGCTGACAGTAATCAGACTCCGAATTAAATTATTAATGGTCAAAAAAGCGATAACTGTGAAGGCGAGGATATAGAGCAGATGTAACATTGGCCGAGTCTCCCATGAATTATGTGTGAATATTCCCTAATTGCCAAAACTTTATGCTAAAAATTCGCTCAACTCTCTAGCTTACCAAAAAGTTTCAGGTTAAGCATCAGTTTGAGGAGATTGATATTCTCCCCAACCCTGTAATCGACGACGACGACTGCTGACTCCCCAACACTCTGCCACCAACTGATGCCAAGGCAACAACATCTTGGCCTCGATACCCACCTGACCACCTGTGGTTTTAAAGAGTAAATAAGCCGTGGCCACCTCCTGTTGGGCGTTTTTGACTCTTGCCAATAAATCGTTTTGTTCCTCGACGCTGAGAAAGGATAATCTCTCGGATTCGAGGAGGAGACGGGAACGGGAAAACCAATGGGTGAAATCCTCTAGTAGAGGTTCCAATATAGTTTTCAGGAGTTCGTTTTCGGTGGGTTGCGAAGGAAACATTATTCTTATAATGACGATTTTGCTTACCTTAATCTTAGCGTTATTTATATTTCTTAACATTGTGACGGGAAAATTTTAAGATTTGCCCCAGCTGTAGGCGGCACTAAAGAATTCCTGTTCACAACTAAGGGCATAACGATAGGATAAAGAGATATTTTCCGTCATCGGGGCGTATTTATCCGCCAATTCCTCTAACTGGCTTGCTAAAGCGGCGAATTCATCCCCACTATAACTATCAATCCAAGCTTGATAGGGATTCTCAGGAATCGGCTCTAAGGCTAATTGTTGACCCAGATAAGCATAAAGACGCATACAGGGACTCATCGCCACGGCAATCGCACCGATATCACCCATCCAAGCGGTAGCGAGAAGAAAATCCGTATAGCAACGGGTGGCATTAGCGGGCTGAACCTTTCTCAGGTCAACCCCCCACTGTAAAGCGTAATTTTCGTGTAATTCTAATTCCTTTAATACCCCTGCCGCTAACCGATGAAAGCTAGTGAATCCCTGCCAATCGGGAGCTTTAGCGGCGGCGATACTGTAAGCACGGGCGAAAGATTCCAGAAAAAAAGCATCTTGACCGACATAGAAAGCGAAACAGTCCCGTTTAAGCTCTCCTGTGGCGATACCTCGCACAAAAGGGTGTTCTAGACAAGCTTGTACTAGATCTTGATGGCTGTGCCAAAGTTGCTGACTAAGCATAGGAAAATACTAATTAGGTGGACAAGGTTGGTTAAGTGGGTGGGTGGAATTAAATATAAGATGAATGTAGGTTGGGTTGAAGCATGAAACCCAACGCCCGCATGGGTTACTGAAAATGGGTAAAACCCCACACCCCACACCCCACACCCTACACCCCGTCAGTTCATTTCCTTAACCCAAACTGACGCTAACCCTGTTACAATACAGATAACTAACCAAATTTGAATTAAAAACTATGCGACTTAAGCGATGGGAGTCCCCCCGCCGTCAGGGACGTAACGACAAAGGCAAGGGCGGTTCAGCCCGACAGCGACAACTGAAAAAACAATTTAAAATGCTGTCGAAAAAACTGAAAGGGGGAGAGAGTAACATCTCTCCTCTTTTTTTGTCCCCAGCAATCTCCTCTGAAAAATCTTCCTCTGGGAAACTCTCAGTCTCCTGAAACAGTCCCAGACTTGAGCCACTTTCAGATTAGGAAAAAAAATGAAGCGTACACTTGCCGTCATGACGATGACAGTAGCTTTAACCCTCACCAGTAACCATTCTAGCCTTGCCGGAGCAATCTTCGATCGCATTCAAAAAACTGGGGTAATTACTGCGGGCGCTCGTAAAGATGCTATTCCCTTTGGTTTTGTCAACTCCCAGGGCAAGTGGGTGGGTTACAGCCTTGATATGTTAGAGTTAATTCGCAAAGAAACCGAACGGAAGTTAGGAAAACCAATTAAGTTAAAAATTGTTGAGATTACTCCCCAAAATCGTTTTGAAAAGTTGAAAACAGGGGTGATAGATATCGAATGTGGCTCCACTACTTTTACTTGGAAAAGAGAAAATGAAGTTGATTTTTCCGTTAGTTATTTTGCCAGTGGCACTCAATTGTTAACCCGCAAAGGTAGTAATCTTGATGACATCGGTAGCTTGGCAGGCAGACGCATTGGAGTAATTGCCAATACTACTAATGAAGCAGTAATTAAAACTCAACAACCCGCCGCTATTTTGGTCAAAGTTAAAAATCGTGGCGAGGGTTTACAAAAACTAGAAGCGGGAGAAATTGATGGTTTTGCCAGCGATGGCATTACCCTAGAAGGTTTAAGGAAAAACGCTAAAAATCCCAATAATTTAGCCATAGTTCCCTCCTATCCCTACGCCTACGAATCCTATGCCTGTACTTTACCTGAAAATGACTCTAAATGGCGCGATACGGTTAATTATACCCTATTAAAATTCATGGAAGGGATCGTTAGTGACCAACAACAAGCGGTGACAATTTATGAACGTTGGTTTGGTGAAGAGGGTGTTGTTCCCTATTCCAGAGAAACTATTAATGATTATTTTCAAGGCATTGTCAACACCTACGAATGGATTCCTTTAACTGTATTTCCCTAAAATTAAGACCTTTTTAGGGAAAGGTTCAAAAAGGCACTCTTGCAAGTGGGAATAATTATGAATGGGGAAGTGGGAAGTGGGGAGGTGGGTTTTTAAAGGAGGAAGGAAAATTTGGCTCTTCGGGAATTGTTATGCAAATAATTAACTTAAAATAAAATTCGATGAGAGCAACTACGCTCAAAAGTAGCTGAAATTCATACAGGAAAGGACTTAAGGCACAAATAGGTTAATACCAAAAGATAGACAAT
>NZ_JAPZQM010000727.1:0-10154 GCF_027530565.1 Microcystis sp. LE19-10.1B
CTTCTAAAGCTTCCTGATACACTTTAGTTTGTTTTAAATCACTTAAACTAAACATCGCTTCTATCTCCTTTCTACTGACTTGGGGTAACTTATAAACCAAAATTGTCTCTATCAATTCTAAAAGTTCTTGCTGTTGTTTGAGATTAGGGAATTCTTCTCTAATCCGTGGAATTAATTGTTTTCCTTGCTCGATCGCTCTTGCGGTTGGTGCTATGATTAATTGTCAACCCTAATCAACAAAGTTTGACTTCAATATATGGAAGGCAATTAAACTCAGCACCAAGCATGACCCTTCCGTAATCCTACTGTACGCTATAATTATAAGAACCATGAAATGCACCCTATTCTTAGTCTTCAAAAATCAAGGTTTATATCATAAAAATCAAAAAGTTTTTGGAAAAAATTTACCACTATAGACTCATAGGTTTCTTGCATAATTTCAGAAGCTCCAAATCGATAAACTTCATAACCTAGCAATTTTAACTTTCTATCTTCAGCTACCATTTCTGCATAAAGCTGAGGCTTCGCATATTCTCCCTCAGCATAATGTTGTTTACCATCAATCTCAATAACAATTCTTTTTGATTTTGGCAATAATAATAAAAAATCCATACGTTGTCTTATCAATCTTCTCCCATTGTTATATCTTTTGAGTTCTTTGATAGTATAGGGATCATAATGTAAATAAACTTGTGGCAGTAGAGCGGGCGAATTTTCACCCCAACGACGACATAATTGCTCGTTTTTATAGTAAGTGTCAAAAAATCTAGATTCTACTGGATTATTTTGCAAGGATTCTTTAAGTCGTTTGTAAAGAGGAGCTGCCGCTTCTGAATTTGACCAGCTAATAATTTTTTTATACTCTTTCCACCAATCAATTAACTCTATCCCTAATAATCCATGACTTTGAATCGGCTTATCATAGATCAAACAGGATTCTTTATACTTCGTAATTTCAATATCATTGCTAAGTGAATCTGAAAAAATAATTTCTGGTTTAAAAGAATTAGAGGCAAAAATAATATTTTTGATATTTTGATGTCCTAGTTTTTTGGTTAAATGAATTGTGTAGCCATTACTATCAACTTGAAAACCACTTTTTTCACAAATTCCTCTTAAAGTTTGCTTATGCTCTTCCTTAATATTATAACTTTTGTATAAAAGTATTGATTCAATTACTTTCAGAAATTTCTGAATATCGTTTTGATTTTCCCAATCAATCTTTGAGTAGTATCCATTCAATTGATCTCGGCGCGTAGATGCACGAGGCTCGTATTTATCAAATCCCGCATCCGTAAACCAACTATCTATTTGATTAATATAATATCCTGAGCAAAATTCTCGAAACTCACTCTTTAATAAATCTAGAGATATATTCATAGAGACACATCAACTTTCGGAGAAATCACCGATACATACAATACCAAATTCTAGCAATTCAGCATTAGGATCAAAATCAACAGATTGGTGGGTTATGGCGAATACCTTATTAGTTGCTTAACTGTCTCATTTGTCATCGCCTAACCCACCCTACTATTTGGCTACCGGCAAAAGATAGCCACCGGCAATTGTATCAATTTGTAAAAGATGGTTGACGTTTGTGCCAATCGGTGGCCTGTTCGTAGGCGTGGGCGACGTGAAATAATTGATCTTCGCGCAGCACATTACCCACTAATTGTAAACCAATCGGCAAACCTTGCCCATCAAAACCGCAGGGAAGACTTAACCCGGGTAAACCGGCTAAATTGACGGGAATAGTCATTAAATCCGATAAATACATACTCAGAGGGTCCGCCGTTTTTTCCCCAGCTTTAAAAGCTGTGGTCGGTGAAGTGGGAGAAACTAACACATCTACCGATTGAAAAGCTCGATCGAAATCCTCTTTGATCAAAGTCCTGACTTTTTGTGCTTTCAGGTAATAAGCATCATAATAACCCGTCGAGAGGGTATAGGTTCCCAACATAATCCGGCGCTTAACTTCCGCACCAAAACCCTGAGCGCGAGTCTTAGTGTACATATCAATCAAACTATCGGCATCTTCCCGAATACCGTATTTAACCCCATCGTAACGGGCTAAATTCGCCGATGCTTCCGAGGGGGCGATAATGTAGTAGGTGGGCAATCCGTAACGGAAACGGGGACAGGAAATCTCTTTAATTGTGGCACCGAGGGCCTTTAACTGCGCTAAAGCTTGATTAACTGCCTCAGCAACCACCTGATCCAAACCTTCCCCGAAAGTTTCCTTAATTACGCCAATTTTTAGCCCTTTTAAACTGGTTTTCAGGAATTGGCTATAGTCGGGAATCGGCAGATTGAGACTGGTAGAATCTTGGGGATCGTAACCTGCGATCGCTTGTAATAAAATCGCCGCATCTTCTACGGTACGACCAAAGGGACCGATCTGATCGAGAGAAGAAGCGTAAGCCACCAAACCAAAGCGAGAAACTAAGCCATAGGTCGGTTTGAGCCCAACAACGCCACAAAACGAAGCCGGTTGACGAATTGATCCCCCCGTATCCGATCCTAGGGCGACCACGCATTCTTGAGCGGCCACAGCCGCAGCCGACCCCCCCGAAGAGCCACCAGGCACCCGGGATAAGTCCCAGGGATTAGCAGTAACGTGATAACCGGAGTTTTCGGTGGAACTACCCATAGCAAACTCGTCTAAATTGGTTTTACCGACGATAACTGCTCCTAAATCCCGTAATTTTTGGGTAACGGTGGACTCGTAGGGGGGGACAAAATTCTCTAAAATCCGGGAAGCGCAGGTGGTGGGGATACCCTTGGTGCAGAGATTATCTTTTAATGCGATGGGAATACCGGCCAACAGATGCAGAGACTCACCCCTGGCGATTTTCTCGTCCACTTTTTGGGCTTGTGCGAGGGCTAAATCCGGGGTTAAATGGAGAAAGCTTTTTACTTGTGGTTCGATCGCTTGAATACGAGCGAGAAATTCTGTGGCGATTTCGACGGCTGTTTTTTCTTTATTAACGAGTTGTTGATGCAGTTGACGAATCGAAGTCATGTTCAGTTACCGGTTACAACCACCGTCAGGAGCAAGCAACAACCCCAGACAGCAAAGACTATTTTAGCGTCAGTTTGGTCGTCGGTCAGCTAATCCCCTAAAATTAAAGGAAAGCCTCGGAGGAAAACTAGAGTTATGACTTTTAATATCCGACAATTAGATAATTTAGACTACGATGAAGCCGAACCCTTATTAGAAGATTATATTACTGGAGCGATCGAAGAATATATCAATTCGCCAGAGGGAGAGGCCTATTATCAAGAAAAAGAAGAAGGTGGTGGTTGGATTGCTACCTTGATTGAGTTGGGCTATCTCTATCAAGGTTATACCCTTGCTACCATGACTAAGGCTGATGTGCAAATCTTAATGGAGAAGATTTTACCACGCAAAATTACTATCCTCGATCCGACGGAAACGGAAGATGCTATCCCTGAATTAATTAGTTTTTGGCAATTTTTGGGACGAGAATATAAATTAACTCAGGCTAAAGCTATTATTAAATATTTAGAGCAATTAGGCGATCGCTTTAGTCAACTGATGAACGATCCCAACAGTGGCGGTTTTATGAAAAATCTCTTGTTACAAGCGCATCAGCAGGGTTTTGATATCACCAGTCAGGAGGGTTTAAAAGCTTTTCAAGAAAAATATAATGCTGAACAACGCGCCAAACAGCAAGCGGCAGCAATATTGAAAAAAACGCCCCCAGCTGTTTCTAAATCGGAAAATGTTCCCAAGGCAATGCAGGCCAAATATCAAGAAATTATCGATATTACCGATGAATTTGCCGCTCAATATCTTAATGAAGAATACGCCCAACTTATTCGCCAATTAACCGCAACTTTAGCTCGTAAGCGTCCCTCTCCCCTAGAAAAAGGTAAAGCCAATTCCTGGGCTGCCGGCATTACTCACGCCCTAGGAATGGTCAATTTTCTCTTCGATCCTAGCCAAAATCCCCACATTTCGGCCACAGAACTTTATCAAGCTTTTGGGGTTGCCCAAAGTACAGGACAAGCTAAATCAAAACAAGTGAGAGATTTACTGAAGATGTCCTATCTTGACTCAGAATGGGCTTTACCAAGCAATTTAGAGAACCATCCTAGCACTACGGTCCGGCAGTTAATCAGTACCATGCTCGGTGATAATTAGGGTTTGCGGCAAAAAGTCTGTTGGTGGAGTTAGGCGGCACTCTTGCAGCAGTAGATTCCTGAATGACCCAATCTCGATCGAGCTTGCAGACTAGACTCTAGTTACACTTTGCTGAATAAAGCTAAAAACCTTGTTGGGTAACACTTTTAGACCTTTTGTCAATCAAAAAGTGCTGGATATGGGAGTGATCGGGGGGAAATTTAGGCACTTTTTCCCTGAAAATTAGGTAATTGGCCACCTCAAAACTGGTAAAACCCCACACCCCACACCCTACACCCCACACCCTACCCCTAGGAAAAACTTTTTGCCGCAAACCCTAGTTACCTTTCCAGTTAAACTATAGTAGTCAATAGTTATAAAGTTTTAAACGATCACCTATTGTCAGCCTTTTTAACTGGTCACTTTATTACCTACCTATGTTGGACAGTTTCTCCCCCCAAACCTCTAGCGTCGTCCTCGCTTCGGTGGCGGACTATTTCAAAGTCCTGTCGGAAGTCAGTCGCCTACAGATTCTCAGTTGCTTGCAATTAGGCGCGATGAATGGTAAAGAAATCGCCGAAGCTACCGGACTAGGTCAGGCCAATCTCTCCAAACACCTGAAAGCTTTAACCCAAGCGGGAATTATCTCGCGGCAACCCCAAGGAGTCAGCGTTTACTATCAAATTAGCGACCCCGTGATCTATGATCTCTGTAAGGTGGTTTGCGATCGCATTAGTCAGCAAATGCGTCAACGGGCCCGAGAATTCGAGAGTCTGCCGGCTTTCCATCTCCCTAAATAAAAATTACCAAACCCTTGACATTTTGCCTCAATTATGATATAGAAAAAAATTTCCATGCTCCTAGAAGAACTTTGTCAACGCTATCGGGAGGGAGAAAGAGATTTTCGGGGGATTAATTTGCGGGAAAGCGACTTAACTAATATTGCCCTCCCAGGAGTCAATTTTTGCCGTGCCGATCTGCGACAGGCCCGGTTAGGAAAAATACGCCTCGCGCGATCGCTACTTAGGGCTTGCTGAATAATGGTAAAACCCTTTTAAAATAAGGCTTTTGACCTGTTAAAGTCCGATGTTAGTGCAAGAAAATAGGATTGGTACGTTCAAAAACCTTGCATTATCCTTCTTGTGGTACATCGCTTGGTACAAAAAACAAGGGCAACAAAGCCTGAAACGACCGACTCCTGACGACCGGCTACTGACTCCTACCCCCAGGAAAAACTTTTTCAGCAGACCCTATTTATAAATGTCGATTAGCGGGAATCTCTGTGATTATTCAAGAAGAATCCTATACCTCTGTTGCTAATTTTTTAAATTTAGAGCCGCTACCAGTGTATGGAGAAACAACTGAAAGGCCAGTGTTTTCAGGAAAAAGAATTTCGCGAGGATTATATCGCACAGATAAGGGGATTCTGGTTCAATCTGATGTCATGGGTTCCTACAACATTTTGCGAAAAGCATTCCCAAATGCGTTTAACCGCTATGGGATAGAGAGGTGCGTAGTTCACCCAAGGAGAATTAATCTCTCGAAGTAAAAGTGAAAGGAATTTCTGAAATGGAATTCAGTCTGTCTATATTTGACTATACTTTTACTAACTAAGCTAAACGGCGCTTAACCTGCATGATCCAACAGCTATAACCCTTTTGGAGTCTATATCGGTGATCCGAAGTAAAAGCCGTTTAGCTTATCTCCAATGGTTTACTCAAGGATTACTGAGGATACTGACCCGGACTTTTTCCCCATTTTGCAAAGGTTTACTACTATTAACGACGAAACGCTCCCCCGGTTCGAGTCCAGTGATAATTTCTACTTGACCGTCAAGCGCTTGACCGAGACGAACGGGACGTTTTTCCACTTGCGAGTTAGACTCGGAAAGGACGAAAATGGCCGAGGATTCCCCCTGACCGACAATTGCCGTTTCGGGAACAATCACCTGAGGGGCAGAATTATTATTAAACCGTACCCGGGCCAATAATCCCCCTTTGATTAAACCATCCCCATTGGGTAGAGCAATCTCCACGGGAATCCGCCGGGCCGTGCCTTGGCTCAGGGGAAAAATCCTGGTGATGCGACCGGAAAAATTTCTCTCACCGAAAGCATCAAGGCTGACATTAACCTTTTGTCCTAAATTAATCGTTTTTAAATCCAATTCCGATAATAATACTACCACCTTGACCTGTTGAAAATCGCCAATTTTGAGGACTTCATCGCCGATACTGACTAAATCCCCCGGCTCTTTCAGTTTTTCGATAACTATCCCCGTCGCCGGTGATTTAAGAATAGCGTAGGCCTGACGTTGTTGTTCCTGCGCGATGACCGATTTTTGGGCGGCAATTCTGCCGATAATTGCCGCCACTACCTGCTCCTCGACTTTAATTCTTGAGCGCGCGCTATTAACGGCTTTTAAAGCCACTGCAGCCGCAGTTTGGGCTGTTTCACCCTGTTGCAGGGGAATCGCCCCTTCTAGGGCTAATTTTTGCAGGCGCTCGGCATCATTTTTGTCCTGTTGGTATTGTAGTTGTAGGCGCTCCACTTCAATTTCAGCGTTACTGACTTCAATTCTCGCCCGGGCTAATTCCGCTTCTAGGGACGACAGGGCGGCTTTTTCTTGCCGGACAACGGTGGCGAGGAGACGATCATCAACACGGGCGAGGATTTGCCCTAATTGCACCTCATCTCCCACATCGACGAGGAGATTGAGTAACTGACCCGTGGCTTGCGATCGCAGAGAAACGACTTTTAAAGGTCGGGTAGTTCCCGTGTAATCGAGATTGCGTTCGATGGTTGCCGGTTTAGCCCTGGTGACGTTGACGGTAGTAGTACGGGCTGCCGGTGGCGGTGGTTGGGTTTCGGTCTGGGGAGAACAACTCGCGCTTAAGGATAAGATAACCAGAGCGGAAAGGATAATCGGAGTCGATCCCATGGCGATAATCTTGGTAGAAAGCGGCTTTTGAGTCGATGGTCGCTTATTCCTCGTCCCAAGCTTCTACCGCTACCACTTCGCTGAGAGGGTCTTGCATGGAGAAACCGAAATCGAGCAACTCTTGCTTCCAGTATCCCCACTCATCTCCGTATAAAAGAGCCAGTTTCCAGATACTATCGCTAGGTTTGACTACTTTTGCATCTATCCACTTGCTAACCTTGCGTTGAAACTTCACCATCGGGTGAGCTACAGCTTGTTTGGTCATAAATTCAATTGCTATGAAAACTTCGGATTTTGCGCTTCCCAGCTAAACTAACTCAAGACTAAGACTTTTGCCATTACAAAGGAGCGAGAAGCGCGTTTATTAACTTACTTGTACACCAGATCTCTGGTTTTAGGCAAGTCTTTTTAACCAAAAGTACGGTAATTACTACTATAGATTAGTATAACCGGAGGCCACAATCATGGAGCCGATGCCTCGATCGGTGAAAATTTCCAGTAAAAGGGCGTGGGGAAGACGACCATCGATAATATGAGCAGCTTGAACTCCCTGAGCCAGCGATCGCACACAGCAGCTAACTTTGGGAATCATCCCGCCAGCAACGATGCCTTTTTGAATCAACTCCCGGGCCTGTTGGATATCCAATTTAGCCAATAAAGTGGAAGGATCCTTGTAATTCTCTAAAATTCCGGCTGTATCGGTCATCAAAATCAGTTTAGCTGCCCCTAAAGCCGCCGCTATTTCTCCGGCTACCGTATCGGCATTGATATTATGAGCTTGGCCGGTTTCATCGGCGGCCACACTGGAAATCACGGGAATATAGCCACTATTGACCAAGGATTCGACGACGCTAGTATCGACACTGCTGACTTCTCCAACAAAACCAATGCCCTCTTTACCCACGGGACGAGCAGTGATCAGATTGCCATCCTTACCGCATAATCCTACCGCTTTACCGCCGGCTTGATTGATCAGGGCAACAATTTCTTTATTGACGCGTCCCACCAGCACCATTTCTACCACATCCATGGTGTCGGCATCGGTGACGCGTAAACCGTCTTTAAATTGGGGTTCAATACCTAATTTATCCAGCCAACTATTGATTTCTGGACCGCCGCCGTGGACAATAACGGGACGAACCCCCACACAGGAGAGAAAAACGATATCTCGCATGACCGTGTCTTTGATATCGCTGTTATTCATGGCCGCACCACCGTATTTAACCACTACAGTGCGACCGCGAAATTCTTGTATATAGGGTAAGGCCTCGCTGAGGATTTTCACCCGTTGGGTATCGTTTTCGTGGATGTTATTGTTCATGGGTTTTTTTACTTGTCTGATTCAGTGATCAGTTTAGCGGTTTCAGGTTTGACAAAAACTGTTCACCCTGAACGGATTTCTAGAAAGTCCTAGAATTGCCGAATTTTTCGACGCAACGGACAAAAATCTCGACTCCCATCCCTAACACCGATTCATCAAAATCAAAGCGGGGATGATGGTGGGGATAGGCTAATCCTAATTCGGGATTGGCAGACCCCAAGAAGAAATAACAGCCCGGTACTTCCTGTAAAAAGAAGGACATATCTTCCCCTCCCATGGTTTGACATTCGGGAACGATTCCGGCTGGGGTTTCCACCACTTGTGCGGCGATTGAGCGCACTAATTCCGCCATCTGATCATGATTGATTACCGGGGGATACAATTGCCAGTAATCGAATTGATAACTAGCCCCCTGACTTTGACAGATGCCTGCGATAATTTCTTCCATCCGTTGTCGGAAATAGCCCCCTAACTGGGGATTGAAATAGCGCACTGTCCCACTGAGATTAGCACTATCGGCGATCACGTTTCTAGCGGTTCCCGCCGCTAATTTACCCACAGTCACCACGGCGGCATCGAGGGGGTTAAGGTTGCGGGCGACGATAGTTTGCAGGGCGTTGACGATTTGGGCCGCCACCAGTAGTGAATCGACGGTTTGATGGGGAATTGCCCCGTGGCCGCCCCGGCCTTGAATCTGGAGATCGAAACATTCCACCGCCGCCATTAAGGCCCCATTTTTCACGCCTACTGTCCCTAAAGGCAGATTATTCCAGAGGTGTAGCCCGATAATTCCCTCCACGTCGGGATTTTTCAGCACTCCCGCTTCGATCATCGGTTTTGCACCCCCCGGCCCCTCTTCGGCGGGTTGGAAAATAATTTTTACGATCCCCTTGACATCGTGACGGTTTTGTGCTAGGTAAACTGCTGTGCCGAGGGCGATCGCTGTGTGGCCATCGTGACCACAGGCGTGCATTTGGCCCGGATGTTGGGAACGATAGGGGACTTGGTTTTCTTCGGCGATCGGTAGTGCATCCATATCGGCCCGCAGGGCTAAAACTGGCCCCGGTTGACTGCCTTCGATGGTGGCGACAATTCCGGTGCCGGCGATGCCGGTTTGATGCTCAATTCCGTATTTAGTCAGGGTTTGACTGATTAAGGAGGCGGTGAGATGTTCTTGAAAGCCTAGTTCTGGTTTTTGGTGTATTTGTCGGCGCCAGTGGACTAATTGCGGCTGCAGGCAACGAATGGCAAGGCGAATTTGAGGGCAATTTAAGCTATTAGGAACGGGAAAGGAGGAAATCATCGGGTTCGGACGGCTAGATTTTTTGAGCACCGATTTCTAGTTTAACGTCGGTCGTCGGTCGTTGGTCGTCGGTCGTCGGTCGTCAGGATTCAGGAGGCAGGATTCAGGAGTCGGTCGTCGGTCGTCAGGATTCAGGAGACAGGAGGCAATAGGCAGGAGTCGGTCGTCGGTCGTCGGTCGTCGGTCGTCGGTCGTCAGGATTCAGGAGATTGCCTTTATTTATTCTCCCTTCTCCCCACACCCCACACCCCACACCCTACACCCTACACCCCACACCCCACACCCTACACCCTACACCCCACACCCTACACCCCACACCCCACACCCCACACCCCACTCCCCACTCCCCACACCCCACTCCCCACACCCCACACCCCACACCCCACACCCCACACCCCACACCCCACACCCCACACCCCACACCCCACACCCCACACCCCAC
>NZ_JAPZQM010000679.1:0-28522 GCF_027530565.1 Microcystis sp. LE19-10.1B
GATTTTGAGAGAATCGTCGTTCAAAACCTTGCGTCTTCATCGGCCCGCGTCCTGTAGGGGCGAAGCATTCGGACAATAACCTATCGGTGAAAAGGTAGATTTTCTATCCGAATGCTTCGCCCGTACTTATTCAGCAAACCCAAAATAATGATATTTTGATTATAAACGATCGCGCTCAAACAAAAACATAAATCGTAGTGGACTGACACACCTAATTTAGGTGTAGGGTGCGTATTTGCGGCCATCAATTCGGTCAAAAAACCAAAATTAACAATCCGCCGTAACGCACCACCTCTATCATTAAATTGGTGCGTTATGCTATCGCTAACACACCCTACTGGCTAATCTTTGTGTCTTTGTGGTTATGATGAATCAATCAACTCCCAATACTAATCAATCTATTCCCGTAGAGATAATTGCTTCCCGTAACTTCATCGATTGGTTAGAGTCTCAGCAGATTAGTCTGGCTTTTACTACCTATCAAAGTTCTCGACTGATGTTTTTAGGAGTTAACCCCCACAGGGGGATGTCGGGATTTGAGCGGATATTTGACCGCGCCATGGGTTTATATGCTACCCCAGAAAGGATTTATCTTAGTTCCCGCTATCAAATCTGGCAACTAGATAATGTGCTATTATCCGAACAGCTTTATGATGGTTACGATAAACTTTATATCCCCCGCATTAGTTATACTACTGGGGATTTAGATATTCACG
This sequence comes from Microcystis sp. LE19-10.1B, assembly GCF_027530565.1. Lineage (NCBI taxonomy): Bacteria > Bacillati > Cyanobacteriota > Cyanophyceae > Chroococcales > Microcystaceae > Microcystis > Microcystis sp. LE19-10.1B. Next base: position 717 of record NZ_JAPZQM010000679.1, read on the forward strand.
ATTTGGCAATAGAAAATCTATCTGAAAGAATTATATTTATCAGTACCATGTTAAATTGTCTGGCAACAGTCAGCGATCGCCATAGTTGTATTCCCCTATGGAAACCATCGTTTATTTCCGCTTTAGTCAATGAAGATCGTTGTCATCTCAATGGTTTAGCTTTGGTAGATGGGAAGGCGCGTTATGTTACCGCTTGTAGTCAATCAGATGTGGTGGATGGGTGGAGAGATAGAAGACAAACTGGCGGTTGTGTCATTGATATTCAGTCTAATGAAGTGATTGCTACTGGTTTATCTATGCCTCATTCTCCCCGATTTTATCAGGGTAAGTTATGGTTATTAAATGCGGGTACGGGTTACTTTGGTTATATTGATCAAGACAAAGGCATTTTTGAGCCTGTTACTTTTTGTCCTGGTTTTCTGCGTGGTTTAGCATTTGTCGGAAATTATGCCATTGTTGGATTATCTAAAAGTCGTGGGGGAGATAAGACTTTTTCGGGGTTAATCTTAGATGATAATTTAATGGCTAAAGAAGCAGATCCTCGCTGTGGTCTGCTAATTATTGATTTAAAAACAGGTGAAGTTGTTCACTGGATACGCTTAGAAGGTGAAGTTACCGAACTTTATGATATACAAATCTTAGAAGGAGTTAAACGTCCCCAAGCTTTAGGATTCCAAAATGATGACATCAGTAAAATTATTACTCTTGATCCTATTTCTCCTTTAGTTGGAGGAAATCTAGCAAATAATCAGCCTGATACTTCCCCAGCAGATACCCTTTATCAGCAAGCATACACCTTGCAAAAACAGCTTAAGCTTGAAGAAGCGATCGCTCTCTATCAACAATTAATTAATCAACATCCTCAATATGCAGCTGCTTGGCATCAGTTGGGGGTAATCATGGATAGTTTAGGACAAATTGATCAATCTATTTTGGCTTACAAGCAAGCTTTACTTATTAACCCTAATTATGCAGAAAGCCACAATAATTTGGGAATAATAGCAGTTAGCAAGGGAGATTTAGACGAGGCGATTATTTGCTTTAACCACGCTATTTGTGGCAATCAAAACTATGCTTTTGCTGAGAATAATTTAGGTTTAGTCTTACAAATGCAGGATAAGTTAGGGGATGCTGTGGTCAAGTTTCAAGAAGCAATCAGGAAAAACCCTAATTATCCAGAGGCACACTTTAATTTAGGCAATGTGTTACAACTCCAGGGAAAGATCGAAGAAGCGATCGCTTATTTTCAAGTAGCAATTCAGCTTAATCCTAAATACATTAAAGCTTATAATAGTTTGGCTTTAGCATTAGGAAGACAGGACAAAGTAGAAGCAGCTATGAGCGTATTTAAGCAAGCTTTAGCTATTCAACCTAATTCCCCAGAGGCTTTTGCTTGCTTATTTTCTATGAAGGAAATGACTTGTAATTGGAACACAAGAGAAGCTGATTTAATTCAACTTTGGCAATTAACCGAAAACCAGTTACAAGAGGGAAAAACTACCGCAGTAACTCCCTTTGATACCTTATATAAACCTTGGTCTGCTAGTCAACAATTGCAAGTAGCTTGTAACTATGCTCAAGAGGTTAAAAGACAATTAGCCTTAGGGACTAAACCCCTCAACTTTAACCATTCCCGCACCCGATCTGGACGATTAAAAATAGGTTATTTATGCCATGATTTTCGTAATCATCCCACCAGTCATTTGATGCAAAGTGTCTTTGGTTTACATGATCGCGCTAACTTTGAAATAATTGCCTATTCCTATGGTTCTGATGATGGTAGTGAATATCGTCGTCGCATTGCTAATGATTGCGATCGCTTTTATGATATTGCTACTTTATCAATTACGGAATCTGCACAACGGATTTTTCATGATGGGGTGCATATTTTAGTTGATTTGATGGGATATATTGATAAAGCGCGGACGCAAATATTGGCTTTAAAACCTGCACCGATTCAAGTTAATTATTTGGTTTATCCGGGGACAATGGGAGCAGATTTTATCGACTATATTATTAGTGATGCCATAGTTACCCCACCGGAATCTGCTGATAATTTTACTGAAAAATTAGTAATTTTACCGGATAGTTATCAGGCTAATGATTATCAACAAATTATATCATCTAAACCTGTTACTCGTTCCCAGTATGGTCTTCCTGAATCGGGTTTTGTCTTTTGTTGTTTCAACCATACCTATAAAATTGAGCCGCAAATATTCACTGTATGGATGCAAATTTTGGCTAATGTTCCCGGTAGTGTGTTATGGTTATTTTCGAGAGTAGCTGAAGCTGAAGCAAATCTACGTCGGGAAGCACAAGCGCGAGGAATTGAGGGTGATCGCTTAATTTTTGCCCATCTCGAACCTAAGCCGGAACATTTGGCGCGACATCAACTAGCTGATTTATTTCTTGATACTTTATACTATAATGCTCATACTACTGGGAGTGATGCTTTATGGGCAGGTTTACCGATTATAACTTGTCCAGGTACAACTTTTCCTTCCCGTGTTGGTGCTAGTTTATTGACAGCTATTGGCCTACCTGAATTAATTACTAAGAATTTAGAGGAGTATAAAAATTTAGCGATTAATTTAGCAAAATCTCCTGATAAATTGCAGGAAATTAAACAGAAACTAGCACAAAATCGTCTTACTTATCCGTTATTTGATACCCTTCGTTTTACCCGCAATTTAGAAAAAGCTTATCGGACAATGTGGGATATTTATGCTGCGGTAAAATCACCAGAGATGATCAGGATAGCCAATTGATCACTGGAATTATCAGGGTAAGCGCATCTTAACAATCCTTGACAAAATCAACTTTATCCCTCCCAGTTTTCACGGTACTTGGCCAGAAAAATCAGAAAAAGTATCGGTGTTTTTTTGAGAATTAAAGCTTATTTTCATAGATTAAATTTCCTTGACAAAATGACTTATATGTGTTAGCAAATTAAGTCCTAAAATTGAATTACCTTGCTCATTTAACAGAGGACTATAACAAGCGATCGCTCCCTGTTGCGGTACAATTGATAATAAGGCCCCACTAACTCCCGATTTAGTGGGAAACCCCACCTCAATAGCAAATTTTTCGGAAGCTTCATAGAGTCCACAATTAGTCATAATTTCTAGAATAATTTCGGCAAAAGAAGAAGCTAAAATTAACTTACCTAAATTAGCAAGATCGGCAATTTTTCCAGATAAACAACAGATTTGATTGTAGGTTTCTAGAGCTAAATAACGATGACTGATATAACCATTTTTTTCTAATTCTAAGCTTAAAGCTTGATTGTGAACATTAGGATAAGAGTGAACAGATTCAAGCACAGATCGATCTAAAAATAATTGACAATTACCCATTTCATTTAACCATAAAAGCAAATTTTCACAGCGAGATTCCGGCGTTTCTCCTGCTAATAAGTCTGCCAATGCGATCGCACCACTATTAATCATAGGATTACGGGGAAAACCGCGATCCTCTTGCAGTTGAGTTAAGGAATTAAAAGGATAACTAGAAGCTTCTTTTCCCACGCGACGAAAAACAGCATCTTCCCCTAAATGAGTTAAAAGATATAATAACAAAAAAGGTTTAATCACACTCATCAAAGGAAAAGTTACAGTTTCATCTCCCCAAGACAAAATCTCCCCCTCAAGACAGTGAATCTGGAGAGCGAAAACCTCGGTATTAACTTGGTTCAAAACCGGTATATAATAGGGAGTCTGACCCTTCAGATCCGATAAATGCACTTCCCCGACCCAAGCTTGTATATCTTCCACCCTTAATCTAGCTAATCGGTTCATTTTTTTAAATCCATGTACTCAGTCAAAGAAGCAGAATCTATAATTTTAACTCAAATTCAACCCCGACAAGAAACAGAAAAAGTTTCTCTAGAGGCAGCTTTTGGGCGCATTTTAGCCGAAGATATCAGCAGTGATTTAGACTTTCCCTACTGGGATAATTCTGCTATGGATGGCTATGCTGTCCGCTACGAAGATGTCAAAGACACTAATCCAGAAAATCCCGTTACTTTAAAGATTATCGCCGAAATTCCCGCCGGCAAAGTCCCCGAAAAAATTATTCAACCCGGAGAAACAGCCCGAATATTTACAGGAGCAATGTTACCCGCCGGCAGTGATACGATTATTATGCAGGAAAATACTGACAAAAAAGGCGAGCGAGTGGCGATTCTTATCCCTCCCGAAAAAATAGGTCTTTTCGTGCGTCAACGCGGCACATTCTATCGAGCGGGAAATACCTTATTAAAAGCTGGTATTGCCCTTAATTCCCCAGAAATAGCGGTTTTAGCCACGGCACAAGCTACCGAATTAACAGTGTTTTCCCGTCCCCAAGTGGCAATTTTCTCCACGGGAGATGAATTAATTAATCCCGATGAAACCCTCCAAAAAGGTCAAATTATTGACTCGAATCGCTACGCTTTAACCGCATTTGTCGCCAGTTTAGGGGCAATTCCCAGACCCTTAGGTATAATCAAAGATAATCCCGATCTTCTCAGAGAAACGATCAGAAAAGCAATTAATTCTAGTGCTATCGTCCTTTCCACCGGCGGTGTTTCCGTAGGAGATTACGATTATATCGAGGGAATTTTAGGGGAATTAGGGGGAAAAATTCTGATTGGCAGCGTTGCTATTCAACCGGGTAAACCCCTAACCTTTGCTACTTTTCCTAACGGTTGTATTTACTTTGGTATCCCCGGTAATCCCGTCTCTGCTTTAGTTTGCTGTTGGCGCTTCGTGCAAATGGCCATTAAAAAATTATCGGGATTGACAGATTATCAGAACAAATTTCTGCGAGTTGTCACCCGCGATACTCTCAAATCTAAGGGACAAAGAGAAGTTTATCTCTGGGGAAAAATAGAAATTATCGAGGGAGTTTATCAATTTCAACTCGCTTCCGGACAACACAATTCGGCTAATTTAATTAATTTAGCGGGTACTAATGCTTTAGCCATAATTCCCCAGGGTAAAACTACTATACAAGCGGGAGAAACAGTAGAAGTTTTGACTGGACTTCCCCTTTGAGAGCCAGTTTCAGATTTATTCAGCAAACCCTATATATTGGCTTCAAAAACGGGACAATAGCCTTCGGCAACCACTTTAAAACCGTAGAGGGGAGAAGCGGGATTCCAACAGCGCTGACTTTTGTAGTGGACACAGACACGACAGCAATCCATCTCCTCTAAAGCTTTGGTGATGCGATTGGGACTCTCGCTTAATAATTCCCGTTGGGAGACTCCCCGTAATAATAATTCTTCCCCTTGCCAGCGCGCTTCCACCAGTCCCGTATCGGCGAAATTACTCCACCGGGGATCCCGGGTGATCGGCTCTGGTAAGGTGATAGTGACGATCGAATCCGATTCATTTAATTCTCCCTCATAGTGACTGGGGGCCGGGGGTGTCGGTTGCATAAAGCGATCGCCAATAGGCAATTCCACCAGAGTTCCCACGGCCGGAGAATGGAGTTGATAACGGCTTTGTAATTCTTCTAAACTGGTCAAATCCGCTAGATATAGGGGCGAGCCATGGACGAACATGATATGCTGTGGTCGCAGGTTATGGATCAGTTGGGTGGTGTTGCGACTATCGCTATGTTCGGCCAGTAGATAGGTTTCTTGGCTAATTAATCGCGAACGCTGTGCCGCTTTTAATCGGGGATTCTCCAGGTTGATATCGTGCAGGTGTTGGGGAGCTAACATTAACCAAGGTTTATCCCCTTGCAGATATTTACTCACCTCCTCTAGGCGATCGATTAGTAAAATTATCGGAGTGGTTCCCCCTAGAGGTGTCGGTTTTTCTGGCAACCTTCGCAACCGGGGACAGATGCGCTCATCCCAAAATAAGGGCTGATGTTTGGCAAAATTCTGGACAGATGCGGGAAATTGTGGTAAAATTTCTAGGTAAGCATCGCAAGCTTTAGCGATCTTGCCCCCAACCCAGATATCAATGTCGCGGCCTGTGAATTGGTGGTGCGACCGCAGTAATTTTAAAATTTCCTGACCCAATCCCAAAGCGGGGACGGGTAGTAAGACATTTTGCCCCTCAGCGATCGCCTGATAGATGCGATTCATCAACTGTTTTTCCTGCTGTCGTCGGTGGGGATGGCGTTCTGTGCCGTAACTGCCTTCAATAATCAGCACATCGGGGGATACTCCCCGCAGCAGATCGATCGATAATCCTTCCACCAGTTGAAAATTAGACAGGGAAAAATCGCCGGTATAGAGGACTTTATAGGTGCGTTTGGGGGTTTTGTAGGTGAATAGAACCACGGCGGCCCCAGGGAGGTGGCCAGCTGGAAAAATCTCGACGGTGAGATCATCAAAGAGAGTGATCGGCGATCGCCATGGCCAACCCTGACAGAAACTGCCGATTTCCTCGGCAGCATCCGGCCATTGTAGGGGCAGCAGTTGTACTGTCACCTCACTGGCATAAACTGGCAATTGGGGATAGGTCTGATGGAGAGCCATTAACCCACGGATGTGATCGCTGTGGGCATGACTACAGAACACCAGATCCACGGGTGGTTTTTTGTTTTCGGTGAGGGGTTGCATATCGGCCAAACCGCAATCTAAAAGTATGCGATGGGGACCGATTTTCAGTAGGAGACAAACCCCTTCCGATGTGTGACCGACACCAAAAGGTAAACAGGATAAAAGGGATTTCGACCCCCAGAGGGCAGTAGAGCGTTGAACCATGGCAACCCTGATTATGATGACTGGTTAGTGAGCCGAACCATTGCCATCGTAGTTATCGCTATCGTAAAAACCGTTGCGGGTGCCGAAAAAGAGACAAGAGACGGTGAATACGGCCGTTAATGCCAACAGGATTAATTTGATGTCCATATAATTAGTGCAACTCCTCAGAGGGTATCTCCCCTCATACTAACCCAACTTTTTCGGTTGTTAGCAGCTAGGTTTCGGATTTGTCCCTGGGCGCTCACCCTCTTTCCCCCACCATCGCCCGGTCTATGTTAATAATTAACGAAGGCAGGAAGCGGAGGGCAGGAGTCCGTTTTTGTAACGGGGATTTATACTCCGCTCCAAAAACTTTTCGCCAACCAGGAGCGAGGTTTTAGACCTGTCCATTAGTCACATCTTTCTTAACATTTCAAACCTTTGTAGCACAGGGCTTTCAAGACTCGGTTAACAATCTGTAATATTCCTTGTTGACACCCTTAATGACAAAGAAAAAACTGAAATCAAGTCAGGATAAGGGTTAGAGTCCTTACTGACCAAATTGTTAAGAAAGATCTCTATAAGGGATAGGTTTTAGACAAGGGTTGTGCGCGATAATTTTAGTTAATTTAAAAGTCTTGAGCAAAGCTAATCCCAAGTCACAGGACTACTTTTCTGTATCTCATATTAAGAAAAAACTATGAGCGATAATATTTTGTCTCAAGCTTCACAGCGATCTATTACATAGATGGCAGTTGACTTATAATTAAGAAAGCTTGCTAATTTTGTCAGATAGAAAAAACGAGGAGATTAATTAATTTAGCTATATATGTCAAGATTAACCCAAGAATCTTTAGGTAATGAGGCGGCTATATTTTCAGCTTTAGAGTCTCAACATCAAGAAGCTTCGCTCTACGGTGTTACAGATGGTAAAGCGATCGGAACCTACTGAGAACAAAAGTTTAAACTATATCTAAAAGAAAAATATGATTTTGTTGAGGGTAATGCAGCCAGTGGTATCGATTTTCCTGAGTTGCTGGTTGATATAAAAGTAACCAGTACTAAACAACCACAATCATCTTGTCCTTTTAAATCCGCAAGACAAAAGATTTTTGGCTTAGGATATTCCTTAATTATTTTTGTTTATGAAAAGTTAGATAATAGTCTCAATCGCACTGCCAATTTAAGAATGATCACGACAATTTTTGTATCGGCTGAAAGAACAGCTGATTTCCAGATGACTCGTGGTATTCGCAACATCTTAAACAATCAGGGTAACAAAGATGATTTAATGGCCTTTATGTTAGATAAAAACTTACCCGTTGATGAAATGGAAGCATCCAATATAGCCGATGAAATTCTTGCTAATCCTCCAGTACAAGGATTTTTAACCATTTCCAACGCCTTACAGTGGAGACTACAATATACTAGAGTAATTGATCTTGCTGGTCAAGAAGAAGGATTAATCGCTATTTATAGAGAGAATTAGTAATGTCAGTTTCTCCAGTTAAAGTTGAATACGGCGACTTTCAAACTCCTTTAGAGTTAGCCGAAAAGATTTGCCAAAAGTTATCACAAATAAATGTTAATCCCAAGGTAATTATTGAGCCAACTTGTGGTACAGGAAACTTTTTAAAATCGGCAGCAGTTACCTTCAAACAAACTGAAAAAATTCTTGGCTTTGAAATTAATCCTAATTATGTTGCACAGATAGCCCAAGATGAGCAATTATGCCAAGATACAAGAATACAAGTTCATCAAAATAATTTTTTTGACTGTGATTGGAATGCTCTAACTCAAGCATGGAAAGAGAATATTTTATTCTTGGGGAATCTACCTTGGATAACAAACTCAAAACAGGGATTGATTAATGGTAGCAATTTACCGCAAAAAAGTAACTTTCAAGGTTATCATGGTTTAGATGCTATCACAGGAAAAAGTAACTTTGATATTTCAGAATGGATGTTAATTAAATTGATTGAATGTCTTAATCATCGTTCAGCTTATCTGGCAATTATCTGCAAAACAGCCGTTTCTAGAAAAATTTTGAACTATATTTATACTCAGAAAATTAATCTCACCTATTCGGCAATTTATCCGATAAACACTCAAAAATATTTTCAAGCTAATGTAGATGCTTGTCTCCTATTTTGTCAATTTGATTCTCAATCAGAAAATTACTTTTGTGATGTTTTCAAGAGTTTTGAGGAAAGGGAGTTTCAGCGTATTGGTTATCAAAATGATATTCTAGTCAGAGATTTAAATACTTTTATCAGACTAGAGAAGTTATATCATCGGCATCCTCTAGTAGAAAAATGGCGTTCAGGTATTAAACATGATTGCTCAAAAGTCATGGAATTGCAGTTAGTTAATGGAATTTTTGTCAATGGTTTAAAGGAAATCGTTGATATTGAAACCACCTATCTTTATCCTCTCCTTAAAGGTTCAGATGTGGCACAAAATCGCCTAGAAATTATCAATAAATACGTTTTAGTAACTCAGAAGTTTATTGGTGAATCTACAGAAAATATGCGAGATATAGCACCAAAAACTTGGCAGTATCTAGTTAATCATGTAGATTACTTTGGGAATAGAAAAAGCAAAATCTATCAAAATCAACCAGATTTTTCTATATTCGGCGTTGGTTCTTACACCTTCTCTCCTTTTAAAATTGCCATTTCTGGACTTTATAAGAAACTGAATTTTCAACTTATATCACCCTATCAAAATCAACCAGTTATTTTCGATGATACTGTTTACTTCTTAAGCTTTGATGATTTAGATACTGCTCAGAAAACACTACAGCTTCTCAATTCTTCCCTAGCGATGGAATTTTATTCATCTCTGATATTCTGGGATGAAAAAAGACCAATAAAAACCCGTATTTTAAATAGTTTGAATTTGTCAGAATTAGGGTGTATTACTAACGCCAACGCAGCTAAGTAACGCATCTCACGGGATATTTTATGATAATTTTTTCATCTCCTCGATAATTGTCCTTGTCTCGACGCTAACGGTACCCCCACGGGTTAATAAGTCAACCACTTGCTCTTTATACTTTACAAAATGATAGGTATTAAATTTCTGAGCGATGGTTTTATCTTTGGATTCCTTTTCTTTATATTGATCTTTATACATTATCATAACTACTCTAGAATATCCGCCCTTAATTTCTATGTGTTGTTCTTTCAATAGGGCTAGATTAGATTTAATGGTCATGACCGTAATTCTGACTTTAGTAAACTATCCATAATTATTTTAGTACAAGTATAAGCTTTTGGAAAAAAGCAATCTTATCGGTCATGGTAGTTTTGCCTGTCTCTGGGAATCAACTCGGACCGACTGAAGAAACAAAGGAAAATGGAAATTTTGCCGATCTAGGGCTGGCCTTTGCTATAAGTGAGCTATATAGCGCCTCCTTGGCTAGTGAGGAAATTCTCAAACGCTAAAGCTGAGAGCTCACCGCTATAACTAAGCACACGAATCACCCAGACTGAGAAAATATCATGCGTATCGCTCACGATGTCACCGAATTGGTTGGCCGCACACCTTTAGTACAATTGAATCGGATTCCCCAAGCGGAGGGCTGTCTTGGCCGAATTGTGATGAAATTAGAAGGGATGAATCCCGCTGCTTCCGTCAAAGACCGCATTGGCACTCACATGATTAATAGCGCCGAAAAAGCGGGTTTAATCAATCCAGAAACCACGGTTTTAGTGGAACCCACCTCTGGCAATACGGGAATTGCCCTCGCGATGACTGCGGCAGCTAAGGGTTATCGCTTGATTTTAACTATGCCGGAAACGATGAGTTTAGAGCGCCGGGCGATGTTAAAAGCCTACGGTGCTACCCTAGAACTTACCCCCGGCTCCCAAGGCATGAAAGGGGCAATTTTACGCGCTCAACAAATCGTCGATAGTATCCCCGGCGCTTATATGTTGCAACAATTTCGCAACCCTTCTAACCCGGAAATTCACCGTCTCACCACTGCTGAGGAAATTTGGCAAGATACGGAGGGACAGGTAGATTTTATTGTTGCGGGTGTGGGTACTGGAGGCACGATTACGGGAGTCGCTGAAGTAATTAAATCCCGTAAACCTAGTTTTCAAGTAGTCGCGGTGGAACCTTTCAATAGTCCAGTGATTTCTGGTGGTAATCCCGGTCCCCATAAAATTCAAGGTATCGGTGCAGGTTTTATTCCGGAAGTTTTACGCACAGATCTGATTGATGAGGTAATTACTGTCAGTGATGAGGAAGCTTTTCAATTTGGTCGTCGTCTGGCAAAAGAGGAAGGGTTGCTTTCGGGGATTTCTTCCGGTGCCAATCTTTGCGCCGCGATTCAACTGGCCCAACGACCGGAAAATGAGGGTAAATTAATTGTGGTGATTCAGCCTAGTTTTGGGGAACGTTATCTGAGTACGCTGATGTTCCAAAATATCGAGGAGCGCGAGTTAACTTTGGTGTGAAAAAAATATCGTCTTCAGCCTCTACAGTGAGCCTTTAGCTTTAACTATAGCAGTTATCTTAAATGGTGGCCTAGGATTCAGGCGCAGGTCGTCGGTCGTCAGTATTCTCCGAGTCGGGAGCCGGTCGTTAGGAGACAGGTTTTAGGTTTTGGGGTTTTGGGGTTTTAGTTCAATTTCCCCACTTCCCCACTTCCCTATACTTTTTAAACAGGATTTAGTATTAATCGTATTTTAGGAGGGATTTTTTCACCTGTAGGGGTATTTGTAAAGGTTGCGGTTTGATTGCCTCTTTCCCGGAACAATTATCCAATAAAGCCGATCGCACTTGTGCATCGGTTTCTCGCGAGAGAAGATAACGGAAGTATTCTTGGCATTGTTCTCGACGACTGGGGGAAAGTTGCATTTCACTTAAACGTCGGACTGCCATTAAGCGCATTAAGGGATCATTGACTGTTAATTTTTCTAACCAGCGATCAAAGTTTTTTGACTCATTTTGACCGCGATGGTCGAGAAAATGCCATCCTAGCAGGATTAAAGTCAAAACCGTGCCAAATCCTTGCAAAATTGAGGCCAGGGCCAACCAGCGATTTTCGGCATAGGTCCAAATGGCCACAGCGAGATAGGTGGCTAAACTGCCCAAACCGCCACAGACTACCGCTAAAGTTAACTTACCGCTATCGGCACTGAAAAAAGCACGCCCCCACAGCCACAGCGATGGCCAGTTTTGACCTTGGAGATGGTAAACTCCAATCATCGCCCCCACTCCGGTTAAAGTGGCCAAAACTAACTGCCAATTCCACGCCCAGAGGATCAAAAAACTAGCACAAGCTGCCGCCCATGTCAAGAATTGACGGGTTTTTTTGGCGGCGAGAGTTTTAATGACTCGACGCTGCAGAGCGGGGGAAAAATAGGGAGGAAGGCGGAATACTGAAGACACGGGAAGTTTTTCACTGAGGGTTTGATGATCACTATAGCCTGTTCTCAGGCAGACAGATCATTTTTCTCGGTAAAAATCCTCGTGGCAAAAGAGCGCAGTGCTAGGGTGGGCTAAAATTGCGATCGAGAATCAGCTAAAGTTCAGGTTGGCGGGCTTAGGTGTTAAGATGGTTTGCCATCAAACTCAACTTTTTTTATTAGTAAATAGCTGAACAATATTCTGTAAACTTATATACAGAAACCTAAAGAAATATATTAATTTGCAGTCTTTAGGGCAGCAAGTTCTGATAGACGATCTAAAGTAGTAAGTATAAATACCGCATCTAATTTTACCTAGTCACGCCAGCTATCTAACTCATCTATTTCACTTCCGAACAGAGTTGAAACGTCCTTTGTCTCGGTTGAATCTTGCGGGACTTTTGCAAGATGATCTTACTTATTTAACTTTGCAATAAAAGGGGATTGCTCCCCAGAAGTTTTCAGAGTGGTTGGATTGTGTTTGCCTAAAAAATTTTTGAGCAAGGAGATTAAATATTATGGATACTTTATCTACAAATTCCCATCCCCGGCGTACCATTGCCTTGACTTTTTCTGGGGGAGGCTTTAGAGCAGCAGGATTTTCTTTAGGTACAATGGTTTTATTAGAAAAATTGGGTTTACTGGAGAAAGTTCAAGCTATTTCATCTGCTTCTGGAGGCTCGATTGCCGCTGCTTTTTTTCTGATGGCTAAAGCCAAAGTTTATACACCAGAAAAGCCAGATTTACTTGATGGTAATTCTTTTTATCAAGAATTCTATACTCGCCTCAAGTCTTTTCTAGAAAGTGACAAGGTTGCCAATGCGATTTTGTCAGATTTGGGAGGTTCTCAAAAAATGATTAAAAATGCTGCCAATTGTTATAAGGAACAATTGTTAGAAACCCTATTCGGAATCTCTAAACCCTCACCAGCAAGAGGAACAAAAGAAATAAATGAGCGAGTTTGGCAATTATTACAGGATGCTAATACTTCCCCCGACTGTTTAAGTATCAATTCCACTAATATGACTGATGCCTCTTTATTTAGATTTGCGATGTTACGGACAATTATCAGTGAAGATAAAGAAATCTGTAGAGAAGGGAAAGGAATAGTAATTGGCAACAAATTTATTGATATATCTGATCCAAAAAATCAACAAATCAGCCAAGATTGTCAAAATCTTAGCTTAGGAGACATGATTGCGGCTTCCTCTTGTTTCCCTCTTGGTTTTGAACCAATTATTTTTCCCGATGATTTTGGCGATAACAAAGAAAGTTTAAACCACTTACAAAAACTCACCCCCAATCAAGATAGAGTTGCTTTGATGGATGCTGGTTTGTACGATAATTTAGCCTTAACTTCTGTTGAATCCTTAAGGTTAACTTCTGTTAAGTCATCAGGATTTTCTTATGATAAATCTAAGCCAATTAAACTACCAAATAAGATCGATCTTGTGATAGCCACCGATGCAGATAACCTTGAACCATCGAGTGCTTTATTAGATGCGTCTAAACTCAATCAAGTCAATAAATTTGAGGATTTAGTTAAGAATTTAACAGGTTTTACAAGAACAGTCCTTCAGGCAATTATAAAACCTCTAAATTTTCTTTTCACCTCCCGTAAGTGTCGTTGGATTGGCTGGTTAGCTTCTCAAGTGGGTATTAAAGGAGATGAGCTTCCCGCTCATAACTCATGGCGGTCTCTTGATCATAACAAATTAGCCAAACTAATTCCAGATCGAGTCAAAGAATTATCTCCTGTATTTGGCTCTTTTTTGCAAAGAAATCGCAAACTTACTTATCAGTTTTTGCAATATAAATATGAGCAAGAGTCCAACAATCCTGAAGGAGAATCCCAAAAGATTGATCTAGTTCGTAATTTGATCTTTGACCTTTATCATAGAAATGATCAAGATTTGGCCCTAAGTGAACTAGATTGTCCAGTGCAAGAGTGGAAAGAGGAGGCTCCCTTAGAATCTGGTGAAACTCTCAAACAAATCAAAAAAATGATCGCAAAAATTAATACACTGGTCTTAGCTTTGGTCTTAGATCAGAATGAGGAACTAGATACTAAGAATTTGATAGGAAGATTTGAAATCAATGAAACAAATAACCAAGAATATATAATTTGTCTATCTAAATTAGCGACGGCTCTACCGACAACACTTTGGTTAAAATGGTACAATGTTTGCAGTGTCAAGAGTTACGAAATCTCCCTAATCAAGAAGATTTTAGACCCTAAGTCAGTGCTAATCTGGAAAATAGATAATCAAGAGGAGACAAAAAAACTGATAACCAACTTAAAGATGACTTTTGCTAGTCAAAAAGAAGACAAAAGAGTGACAGCAGCGGAGGTGGTTATTGCCTGTGGTTTCGTGGCAGCTTGCTATAATCTTTTAGAGTATTCAGCCAATAAAAGCAAGCTACTTTATAGTAACCAATCGGATTTCACCTTAACTAAAGTGGACAGAAATAATCCTCAACAGATGAAAACTTTAGCCGAAATATTTAAGGCAAATTTTTCTGAAAAATCTCAATACTTAAATCTAGACATCGGAGAAATTAAAAAAGCAGCTGCAATCTGGTGGGAAATTATCTCAAGGGAGTCTCCTAGTCAGAATTTTTCAGAGGAAGAAAGTTTACATCTATTTATTAAACATATCGTCCAGATGTTGGAGGAGTTGCCACCAGAAAAAGTCTCCACAGTGATGGAGAAAAGGGATGTGATCGCTGCGTCAATGTTTTAATCGAACTTTTTATTCTTTCCTAAATAAAGGAGGAAATGATTATGATCTTCTCATGGACTGATTATGTGCGTGCCGTTGCTACCACCGAACAAATTCCCACTCGGTATCGCAAATTACGGGTTGTTCAATTAGCACAAGCAATCGTTGAATCTGCACGAGGTACGAGTAAACTTTTTCAAGAAGCGGGAAACCCCGGTGGACTCAAATGGCGAGATAAAATTGACGACAATTACACCGAAAAAATCACCCATCAAATTTGGTTAGTTACCCCTAGCGAACCCAATGGTTGTTATTGGTGTCATTGGAAAACCGCAGAACAGGCCGCAATGGGATATTGGCGGTTTATCGGTCGTCCGAATTCCCCCTATCAGGGATGGGAAGAATACGATAATGATCCGGAAGGCTATTTACAATATATTTGGGAAAAAGGCTATGCCACCGACCCAAACTATGTCAGTAAGGTCAAAAATGTTTTCCCTGAAGCTCAAAGCTTACTAGATGAATATGGTGGAGAACAACCTCCCCCATCACGGGTTTTCAAAGTTGCTATTATGCCAGGACATGGAGGGACAGATTCAGGGGCAGTCAACCATGCGCTAAATTTACGGGAAAAAGACTACAACTGGAAAGAAGCAGTTGAAATTAAAGCCCGTTTAGAAGCGGAAGGCAATTATCAAGTGATTATCTGTCGTCAAGAAAATGAATTAGCTTCCCTTTCAACCTTGCAACAACGAGCTAATGACAGTGGTGCAAATGTTTGTTTGTGTCTGCATCATAATGCTTGTAACCGACAGGCAAAAGGTTGGTGGTTATTTTATGTGAATCGGAGTCCAGAATTTGAGAAATTTATCAAAATCATCGATAAACACTTCCGAGGACTGCCTTTACAAGGACGGGGTTATGAATACGCTGGAACGCCCTTTGCTCATGACTGGTATAGTCGAGTCTGGAATTGTACCCATGCTTGTACCATGCCCACCATCTTGTTTGAAAGTTGCTTCATTGACAATGATGAAGATGCTCGTTGGTTGAGAGATGGCGGTTATCAGCAAATCGTTGAGAAAATTTGTGCGGGAGTTAAGGAATATTTAGGAAGTCAACCACCCCTACCTCAGCCTGAAAAATTCGTCTTTGTCTGTGATGCCAATCCGCCTTTAAATGTGCGGAAAGGTGCAGGAAGTAATTATGATCCTGTGGGGCGTTTAGATAACGGGACACGATTAACGGTTGTAGGTGAAGAGGGCAATTGGCTCAAAATTAGTAAACCGATTGAAGGTTATGTTCATCGTGACTTGACAAAATCTTCCTATTGCGTGTTTGTCAATGACCCGAATCCGCCCTTAAAAGTCCGTTCAGGGGCAGGAACAAACTTTTCGGTGGTCACGGAACTGACTAATGGCACACCCTTAAACGTGATAGGGACGGATGACAATTGGCTTCGCATTGATAAACCCGTGGAAGGTTATGTCTTTACTTCTTTAACTTCCTCGCTGCATCGAGTCTTTGCTGCTGATGCCAATCCTCCCTTAAATGTGCGCTCTGGACCTGGAACTACCTATGAAAAAGTGGGTCAATTAGACAATAATACGGCTTTAACTGTCGTAGATGCTGGTTTGGATAGTCAAGGTGCGAGATGGCTTCGTATTAGTTCACCTTGTTCCGGTTGGGTTCTAGAAAGTTTAACCTCCGATCGCCTGATGGGTTCGGGAATCAACCCTCCCGCTTCTAATCTATCGGAAAGTGAGCAATACGATTATTGTGCCGAGATTATCACCCATAATGGCGGAACATTGCGTAAACGCAATTTAATCTCTTTCCGGAAGGAAACCAGTACAAAAGTCAATGATTGGCATGGTTGTTACGATGATATTACTTACATGATCTGGAAAGATGGCGCAGGGAAACACGCTTGTAAATACGCCTCTAACACGGAACCCTCATCTCAGTATGAAGATAGTAATAATCCATTGGCTGATCGCAACAGAATGGGGGTTGATGCAAATGGTGATGGACGACTGGATTTAGGACGTTTACCCGAAGGATATTACGAATATAAAACAGGAACAAGTGCCACCCTGGGTAAAGTATTGTGTCCTACCGCATCAGCCATGGCGGAACGAGATACCAGTCACGATGGCCTATTTCAACCTAATGAACCTCGTGCTTCTGCTGGAACAACGATGTTATTTCATCAAGGTGGAGAAACGAATCCTTTCAGTGCCGGATGTCAAACCATGCCTCCCAATGAATACACCAGATTTTGGAATGATTTAAACAGCAACGGTGATCCTGGTGTTATTGGTTATACCATTGTTCGCTGGTGTTCAATTGCTTAATTCCTTGTCCATTCACGTCAAGTTAAGCAATCACAGATAAAATATTGTCGGCATTGACTTAACTTGATTACCAAGAATGGCAACACTATTGGCTGAAATGGCTGGATAAAAGTCAAAGGCGATCGAGATGTTCATTTTGTCTTTGAAGAATACGCAGAAGTCAAGGAAACTTAAACTTTTTGTTAGGTAGGGCAAAATCAATCTAATCCCCTCCTAGTTTTAATAATTATGATCACTTATTTGAGGACTTAATTATGATGTCAATCCCTGAAGAACTCAATCCCAACCAAGGCATCCCTGGATGGCTAGAACTCGATGATTTAAGCCTTCATGGAGACATGGTAGCACGCATCCCTAAAGGAGCTTATATCAAAGGAATAATCGGTGGAGAAAAACCTTTTTTTCCCGTCTCTGAAATTCTTGGTACAGCTATCTCTAAACCTGAAGGAGTAAATAGCAATTGTGGATGGGTTGAATTAGAAACTCTGACCTTTCATCGTGACATAGAAGCTGTTGCACCCCTTGCTCCTTATGTGCGGGGAGAGATGGATAAAGACCACAATTTTTATCCCGATAAACCTTATACTATTGTGCGCTCAAATGATTTTATTGGCAATGGAGAAGAAAAGTTTATGACGACTCAAGCTATCGAAGCATTGGTAAATACTGTCATTAAAAAATACCCCATTGATAGTACACAGATAACCGATCCAAGACAAAAATTTACTTTATTAGCTGGATCGAAACTTGAGATTCAACAGTATGACAGGGTGGATCATAATCATTGGAAATTGCTTTTATCTTCCCCTGTCAATGGTTCAGTCATCTGGTTTGCTTATAGTCCTCATGTCAATATCATTCGCCCAAATATTAACCGAAGCACGGTGATTACTTACCAAATCTTAAACGATGACAATGGGAAGCTGAAAGCAACCGCTAAATTAGCCTGTAACTTTTGGAATCGTTTTGTCATTCCTCAGTCTAATATTGTGATCCGACTAGGAACATTTTATAGTCCTGGTTCTGTGATTGCTAGAGCCTATAAACCTTATCAACAAGGCAATACCGTCTATGGCAAGATTGAGTTTAATACTAAGTATCTTGGAACGTTTACTAATTATGGTATTGCTGGCACAATTATTCACGAAATTGGACATACATTAGGATTTGGTTGGGATCAATGGATGAATTTGTTTTATCAAAATACGGGTGCTTTTAAACCCGAAACAATCAAGAAGATTCCCGAACTACAATATATGTTTGTTGAAACCGATTATGGTCCAGGAACAGCATATTCCCACTGGGACGAAGAACGATTTGATCAGGAATTAATGACGGGATTCAAAGATACCTATGAATATGTCTTACCTGTGACGATTAAAGTGATGGCACTTCTCGGTCATGTTATTGCTGAGGAATTAATCCAAAAAACGAATTTAGAAACCTTGATTCGTGAGATTGAAGATGTTCTATTCACCATGACAGAAACAGTCCAAGAAATTAACTTTGAATACTATAAAGATACCGAAATATCGGAGGAAATTTACACCGCATTGACCTAAAATTGTCAACATAAATATGGGGGGAGTTATTACTATTTTCCTGAATTAAGCTTCCCCCGATCGAGTGTTTCATAATTTAAGGACTGTTTCTATGAAAATTACCCACCTTTTCAAGCTATTATCAGCACTTAGTTTGGCTCTTCTTCTCGGTTGGCTTTTCCCGATGGCTCATATTAAGGCTGACAATGTATCAACACTGGGAAAATATCCTGTCTGTGAACCATCTGCTGTCGTAAAAGTAACCTGTCCAGAATCAGAAGGAAATTGCCTTTTAGTAGCAGATAATGAACAAAAAGACGCTCTCTTTCTCTATTCTGTGAGTTCTAAGCAATTAGACTCAACTCGTCAAAGTCAGTTAGCCTTAGAGAAAAAAATAAGTGACATTGAAGCGATCGCAAAATTAGATGATAATAAAGTTCTTCTCTTCGGTTCTCACAGTCGTAACAATAAATGTGAGATCAAAGCAAATAGACAACGGTTTGTACAGGCTCAATTGTCGGGAAATCAATTAAAAATTATTGGTGAACTGATCCAAAGTCCTCAAATCGATTCTAAAGTTCTCTTTCAAGGTCTAGATGTGAATTCTAACAAGATTATCAGTGCCGTGAGTCGTGCTATTGATGAGGCGGAAACCAAGGCTAATCAATCATTAGGAGATAAAGTGGCGTGTGAACAAGCCAATGCTTTTAATGCGGAAGGAGCAGTAGCCATTCCTGAGCCTTTATCCCTCGAAAAATTCAAGATTTGGATTGGCTTACGTTCTCCCGTTGTCACATTAGACGCTAAGAATTATGCTGTTTTACTATCAATGGCTAATCTGGATAACTATCAATTCGATGGTGCAACACTTCTAGATTTAGGGGGACGGGGAATCAGAGAAATTACCTTTGATAATAACCAGATTTGGGGAATTGCTGGCGGGCCGAAAGATGGTCAAGATAATTTCGTTTTTTGGAAACTATCGGCTGAGGATCTCAAACCCAATACGATTCTTAAACCTGAAATCCTTCGAGAATTACCCCAGTCATCGGAAGGATTAGCGATCGTTGATGGAACGGCCTATATTTTGATTGATGGCGATAGTGGGGATTCTGGAAATCAGTGTGAAATACCCGCCAGATTTGTGCAATTTACTGTCCCTGATTAAAGTTGTTTCCTCACATTTTGCCAGTTTTAAAACTTAGATAATCCTCTCACATTGCCAAAAAGGAGCAAAAATGATGACTACTCAAAAACTGAAAGCTCTAGTCAATACTGTTATCAAACAATCTACCCTAGATAGCAGTCAGATTACTGACCCTACTCAAAAATTTTCCTTGATAGCTAAAGATGAACTTGAGATTAATGATTACAAATCTGCGGACAATAATCACTGGGAATTAGAATTAACAACCCCTGTTAATGAGATAGGGAAATGGTTCGCTTATATTCCCCATGTCGAAATTAAAAGTAATGACCCTGTGGCCAAGATATTACAAGATATTAAGCAGTCTCAATTTAAGGTGTATCATCGACCAACAGAACAAGATAAAGCGGGACTGGGGATTTTTCCTTTAAATGGATTAGACGGACGTTCAGAACGCATTTATCCAGCTTATATTTTGGGACCGAGAAGACAAGTAGATAGTCTTGTCAGACAACTCAATGCCTTACTTTCTGTTAAGGATACAGCGTTTATTATTGCCGAGCGTTTAGTCCAATATCCTGAAGACTATCTTGCTACTCTTTCTAAATTTGATAAAGCAGTTCTTATTCAATCTTTTGTGGGTGTTGGTAACTCTACCTCTGACAACCTAGTACCAAGACATGAAAAAGAATTGTGGCGTATTGAACAGTCAATTCGCCTTTTACAAGCAAGCCATTTGTCTATCTCTGCTCTTGTTTGTGCTATGGGAGATTCCCCTAGTTCAGTCGCTATAAAAGTTCGCAATAAAATCCAAGAAAGACTTGATCAACTTCTGGAAAAATACCATTTATCTACTCTGAAAAAGCCAATTACTTGGGGTGCTGATGAGTTAGTAGCAATGGCGATGGCTCAAACTCTTCCTCAGACGAAAGTGCGTATTCAAGTAGCGAATAATGATACCAAACTTCATTATGATGCTAACCGCCAGCCTTGGGAAGTGATTCGAGAAAAATTGCCCGCTATCGGACTCATTGAAACCGAAAATGATTGGGATTTTGAGGTAGCTATTTTAACTCGTCGTCAAGGTGGTAGCACTGATTGTTATCAGAAAGACGACAAGGAACAAGCGAAGTTAGATGAGCGATTTCTGGCTAAATATAAGAACTATTCTTCCGAGCAACGCGCTAAATTAGTCATCATTGATGGCCGACTTTTTAATGGGGCTTGGAATGCTCAATCAGTCCTGCCTTATGATGATTTATTGGCCTTTGGTAGCTGGGGAACATTTGGCAATTGTTTTGGCTCAACTTTGGCAGCAGCAAAAATTATTTTCTACGCTAAAAATCCTGCTGCTCAGAAACAACTTTACCTAGAGGCAATTGCTCATGACGTTTTTGCTAATGGCTATCAAGAAGTTCAACGACCAGAAGAACCTAAAAGCTTCTGTAATCAGCTAAAAAATCAAACAGGAATCACTTTCAAGCATTACGACGGATATGATAATCCTGCTACGGTCAAAAAAGTCTTTGAGGTCTTAAATCGGCGCGTTAATGCCAGAATGCAAGAACATTTTACAGGACTTCCCCTTGTTAATAACCGAGTCTTCCGAATTACCCCGCAATTTTGGCGCACTTTTGAGAGTGAAGTCCACATCTGGCCAAGATTACCAGAGGAAATTCATAAAGTTGGTATCTATCGTACCGATCTGGAAGCGATCGCTTTTAATCCTTCATTGGGCGATCAATTCGTCTAACAGTAAATTTTTCAACAATCCCATAGGAGAAATACCATGACTTCCCTACAAATTATCAATCCTACCAATCATGCTCGCTTTGAATGTCTAAAACCTGTTACTTTTAGAGGCAAAGTAAATTCTGGAATAGTCACTGTAGAACTCACAGCAGATGACAAATATTCCCTAGGCAATAATCAGGTTAAAGCAGACGGTTCTTGGTCGATTACTTATTCAGGATTCACGAATCCTGGTGATCGCAAAATTACCGCTATCGCTCACACTCAAACCAATCAAAATAAAGAAGAAACCAGCATTCTGATTCATGTGGCAGCTCCCTCAGATTATACTAAAACTATTTATGAGGGTTTAGTTTTAGATGCTTACAAAAACCTCCAACACACCCAGTCTCTGCCGACAGATCACAGGTTAACTGATGCCGAAGGATGCCGGTTATTTGAACAAGGAATCCTGCCCATTCTTCAGTCCAAAACAACCTTTATGGAAGCAACGGAGGAAGGTCATAAGAAACTAAACGAATTAGTTGAACAAAACAAAGATCAATACGGTATTCATCATGCACCCTGTGCTTATTCTGTCTCCTGTGTGATGAAATATCTGGCTGAAAAGTTAGGATTAGCCACCGTCAAAGCACTTTTCCAAGACCCCTGTTTAATTGATAATGTTCAAGTTACAGGCGTTGAGAAAAAACTGCGTCGTCTGGGATTTCTCTACTTTTTGAAAGAAGATTACCTAGCACCTCGTGGGGCAATTGGAGCAAGATGGCCTCGAAATAATCAGGATCAATCGGGTCACATTTATTACATCACCAAAGATGGAGCAAAAAGGACTCAGTTTCCCAACCCAGAGAATGATTGGGATGATCAACAGGGCAAACACGAAAAGGGCATAAACGGGCCTAAATGGCAAATTAAAGACCTTCATGCTGAAAACCTCCATTTCTTCGATCATGTTTATATACAATGGGAGAATGGCTACACAGAAGGATTTTGGTTGCCACCGGGTATTTATCCTTTAAATCGTGGTTTCAATCTGTCGAATCTTTAGTTCCGTATTCTAACAATGCCCATGGGCCGACCGTTTAAAGTAAGTGGCACTTCGGTAATAGCTCAGTTTCTAATGGCAATTGGTCAGTCTCTTATCGTTTTACTGACAACGGCAAACGTCAAATTGAAGCGAGAGGATTTGATCAAGATAATCATTCTGTTGCTAGTGAAAAGATTACTTTAGAAATTGAAGCTTCTTCCATAAGCTGTGAACTAAGAACGAAACTCTTTGAAATTGGCGGTTATTCTGTTTGGCAAATTTCAGGACAAACCGCTTTTTTCTATCAATCAAAAATGAGTATTGATGCCGATGGTGCGCCGAATGCCTATCATCCCGACAATATTGGCTTAGATGATCTGAAAAATGCCGGTTATCCAAATACGTCTTGGTGGAAGAATATTCTTGTCCCTGACCCTCAAAATCCTAATCGAGCTTATGAGCAACGGGAGCATCTCATTTATGCAAGCGAGTAATTATACTTGTCCCTAAAACTGGTTTCTAGCAAGGCTTTCAAAATAGCTTGACATAAAACCTGATTTAGGGGTTACAAAGGTGAGCATGAGCAATGCCCACCTGAGTTTTTTTTAAGGAGTAATTACCATGAATAAAGTTGCTGTAATCACAGGTTTAGCCCTAGCATATTTTGGTGTTAATGTCAATAGTTTGCAAGGGGCAAATATCACCTACAATTTTCAAGGTGTCATAACTTATGGAAGTCTGACGGGAACTTATTCCGGTTCGGCTAGTTTCGATAATACGGCGATTACAGGAGTGGATTTTGAATCTATCCCCTTGACCAATATTAGTTTTAATCTACTCTCCAATACCTTTAATCTCGCTTCGGCCGATGCCCCTCCCGTGGTCAATTATTTCGATGAGACTTTTATTGGCATCGATTATAGTGTCACCTCTACTAATGCTTTCTTTCCCATCGCTAATTTTGCCCTGACTAGCGGATTGTTTAACCTCAGTGAAGCGGCTTTTACCTATACTCCTCGCTTGGGTATTGCGGGACAAGGTAGCCTAACTTTTAGCAAAGTTCCTGAACCTTCTATCGTTATCGGTTTAATCATTTTAGGAGGAATAGGTTTTGTCCTCCGCAAAAGGCCATAACTAATTTGAGACTTCCTTCGCTAAAAACGCCTACGTCTAAAGCTCTTGCTAAAGTAACTCAAGAATATATTTTGGTCTGTAATGAAGTTCCGGGGGAAGGCGATAAGTTGTCTATTTCGAGGTTCCCTATTTTAGCACGATGGTAAGTAGGGAGGCACAATTATTTGTAGGATGGGTTAGCGGTAGCGTAACATAATCAGGCGTTGGGTTTCATGCTTCAACCCAACCTACGTTCATCTTATATTTAATTCCACCCACCTACTTATTTCTACTCAATTTTATAGAGATAGGCTTCCGGGGTTTCAAGAAGGGAAGTCATCGGGCGATCGAGAGGGGGGGTTTTGGCGAGGGTAAAAATTGGAAATAAATCGTTCATTTGGATAGCCATTTTAAATTTCGGCTGTATATAATAACTACCCGATGGGCAGGCATTGGTTATCGTTAGCTCTCTTTTGGTCATAAAGGTATCGATATAATCGTACTGACCATGCTCTTTTCTTTTGCCTTTCTTGGCCGGATCACAAAGGGTTGAACCGACCGGAATCTGATTGATAATTTCCACTGTATCGGCCACGGATAGGAGTCTTTCGGAACCGTATTTACTGGCAAGATAACGTTGATTGAAATAGAGATTAGTTGCGATAGAATAGCCGATGATAATTGCTAGAACTAGAGCGAGGATCCTGTCGAAAGTCTTAGTCAAGTTTAGATAGGCCAGACTAGCGATCGCCAAGAGGATAGGAGCAAACCAGAGTAAGATTTTACGATGGGAATAAAAATGCTCATCAGGATAATTAGAGGAAGCGTAGAGAAAAATTATCCAAGTGATCGCAAAAAAGCCGATAAGTGTTTTATTGCCTCGATATTTTTTGATGACTATGTATAGAGAAATGCCGAAAAAAATAGCAGAAACTACGACATTGAAAATCGATATATTGTCATTCAAAAAAAACACTTGATTACCCAGATAAACCGTTTCCCAAATCGCTTTAAATAGACGAGTGAACAGATTGCTCGATGGTTCACCGCTCGCCCCCTTCTCCGTGAGCGCTCTCACCAGTCCTTTCGTATTGGCGAAATTCCGAACTATCTCACTATTCCAATACATAATCAAGGCGAGATTTGCGGAGAGAATCGATAGAAAAGGCAAAAGACATTTACGAGTATTCTTTCGATTTCGATAAACAAACCCTAGAGAGGCGATAACACAAGTCACTGGGATAATTAACATCGTGGTGGTGTGTAAACTCACCAATATAGCGACGGTAATCCCGAAGAATATCCAAGCTATAGCCTGATAGAGCAGCGGCTTACTCGTTTCCATCTGGAAACGATAGAGTAAAGCAAAAACGAGCAGGAAAAAGGGTATTGGGCTAGGACACCAGGAAAAATTATTAATGAAATAGTCCGCATAGATCGTGCTATACCAAAATCCTGCCAAACTGGACAGGAGAAGACGTTTATCTTGTTCTACATTTTCTAAAAGTTGATAAACAAAGTAGATTAAGAGGGGAATCGATAGAAAAGAAAATAGTCCATTGGTAAGGACTTGAAATTCGGGAGCGGTACCGAAAATTGTCAGGGGAAACCCTAAATAAATATAGAGGGGGGGAATTGCGAATCCATATTTTCCACCCCCACCCGCAAGTCCCAATTGAGGAAAGTTTCCCTTCCACATATCCATCCAAATATAACCAATGGTAATCTGATCCGGATCCGGTCCGATATCGAAGGTAACGTATTCAAAGATACTGACAATCCTGGTGAAAAAGGCAAAGGCGATCGCTAGAATCCCTAAAATCAGTGCCGTTACTCGGACTTTATTGATTGATTTCCCCATAAGTGTCGGTATTTTTATCCTAAAATTGTCTGGTAGCTTCGTGACCGTATACCCGAATATTTATCTTCGCATGGTAGCACGAATTTCTAGTCCTACTCGGTTAGAATTTAGCGTTAAAGATGAAGTATAACCTGATTTAGCATTACTGGCCGACTCCCCAAAACGAAAACTTCGTACCTCACCATAAAGATAACTGCTATAGGATTTAAGAGCCTGTTTAGCAATAAACTGGGTACACTCGCTTAACAAAATTTTTTTTAGACAGATCTTGGACACAATCAGGAATCCCGTGTTAAACTGCCTCGATAAGATGATGTCACTCTCAAGACCCTTCACTATATAATCTAATGGTAATACAATCGGTCAGTTTAACAGTTAAGGACTATAAGTCTAACATTCCCGTGGCTATCTTGTGTGGTGGCAAAGGAACCCGACTGCGGGAAGAAACCGAATTTCGACCTAAACCGATGATTGCTGTCGGAAATCGGCCAATTATTTGGCATATCATGAAAACTTATGCCCATTATGGCTTAACTGACTTTATGCTCTGTCTAGGTTATAAAGGGGAAATAATCCGGGACTATTTCTTTAGCTATGATTGGAATCAAAGTGATGTCCTCTTAGAGTTAGGCAATAAAAAAGTGACCAAACTCGATAGTGGACATGATGAAGAAGACTGGCGTATTTGGTTAGTTGATACGGGACAGGAAACCATGACCGGAGGCCGTCTTAAACGTCTCACCTCTTATATAGATCAAACTGGAAGTGATATCTTTTTAGCCACCTATGGGGATGGGGTTTGTGATGTGAATATTGCGGATCTGTTGGATTTCCATTACTCTCATGGTAAATTAGCCACCTTGACGGCGGTTCGTCCTCCTTCTCGCTTTGGCGAGTTAGTGATTGAAGATAATCTAGTCAGTCAGTTCCAAGAAAAGCCCCAAACATCTGAAGGATGGATTAATGGGGGCTATTTTGTCTTAAATCGCAAGGTTTTGGATTTAATTGAGGGAGATGCGACGACTTTTGAAGCACAGCCCCTAAGAACCCTGGCTGCTTTGGGAGAACTCGCCGTCTATAAGCATGAAGGGTTTTGGCAGTGTATGGATACTTACCGAGAAATGGAAATGCTCAATCACCTTTATGACACTGGACAAGCTAGATGGAAAATATGGTAAAGGAAGCATTTTGGTCGGGCAAAAAGGTCTTTATCACGGGTCATACTGGCTTTAAGGGGTCTTGGCTGGCTTTTTGGTTACTCCATTTGGGGGCAGCGGTAAAAGGCCTCAGTTTAGCTCCCAATACCACCCCCGCCTTATTTGAGCAATTAGACTTAGCTCAAAACCTGAGTCAGCATATAGGAGATATTCGAGCGGCTGAGTTAGTGGCTCGTTTAATCGCTTCATGGCGACCGGATGTAGTCTTTCATTTAGCGGCGCAATGAGCGTCCTATACCGAACTCAAGTCATTGACAGATAATCAATCCTTTAATAGCAGGAGGCACTAAGTGGACATAGTAAATTCAATACATATCCAGATTAGGAAAATGCTCAAAAAGCAATCAAAAATTGATGGCAGATTTTTGGTAGTTGCTGCACTCTTAGGATATTTTGGGTTATTGTATCTAGCTAATTTTTTTGTTCCCTATCACAAGTTTTGGAGGAAACTAGGGGTTCCTGCGGTTAAAAGCCCTTTTATCGATCTTGCAGCCGTATTAGGGGCTTTTGATTGTGATCGATTGACAGGCGAAGTTTCCCTAACAAATAATTCCTGCTTCACTCAAATAGCTTATCCTAGTAGTTGGTCTTCATTAACTTGGCTGGGTTTAGAGCAGCGTGATACTATATTTTTAGGAGTTTTCTTTGCTTTAATTTTTTATGGGATAACTTTAATTATCATTGGCCGATTAAATTATCAAGAAGCTGTAGTTTATGCCCTAATTTTATGCTCACCACCAGTAATGCTTTTAGTCGAACGTGGCAACGTAGATATTGTTATCTATTCTTGGCTTGGTGTCGGACTAATGATGATTAAGAATAGCCGGGAGCATCTCACTTACGCGATAAGTAATTATACTTAGCCTAAAAGCCACTCTTAATCGTGTCTTGGAACGAAATAGAGGCTTTTAAAGACTGCGTACATGGAGAATTAAAACAAGAATTACCCTCGAAAAGCCTATT
>NZ_JAPZQM010000642.1:0-2322 GCF_027530565.1 Microcystis sp. LE19-10.1B
TAGACCTCGACCTAATATTATCTCAAGACCAAAAGTCTTTCTAGTTAAGGAATCTACCCGAATAAAAATTATTTTAATTGCCTCATATTTTTTCAGTGAAATTGAATTAGCAACGATAGATATACATTTCAGTTATCGAACTACTTAATTAGTACACAAGCTAAAAGCAAGCTGTGACTGGGTTATAATTTTTGAAGATGTCTATTATTCCCCCTGTAATTTTTCGGGCTGTGTATATGGTCACGATCCAATGACGACTAAGAGCAGATTGGGAAACCACCACCACAATTAAAAATCGTCCCGTCCGAATCGTTGAAAACCACTTAGAAAATAACAACGCCTTTTCATCGCGATCGCTAGAACGGATTAAATCTGGATCGGCTAAAGTCTGGGCTAATTGCTCCTCATCCAGTGCGATCGCCCTCTTCTTGTTAATTAAACTTTAAAACCGCGATCGTCTAAAATTGAGGTTTAATATAATCGTCCCAAACTTTAAGTAGATGGACAGCATCTTCATTTGAAATCCTTCCCAATTTAGCAAGCAGTAAGTTTTTTTTCCAAGCAATCAAGACGGGATAAACGTACAGTAGAGGGAACCCTCAAACCACTATTGGCCCAATCTTTTAATAATATGTCTGTTTGTGTTCGGGGCATTGCTGAGGTCACTGCCGTTACAATAACGTCATCTCCATCAACCCAAAGAATCAACACAGGTCTTTTTTTTGATGATGTACCATCAGTAAATAGAATTTTGGCAACCCAGAACTCACCTCCTTTAATAATCGTCATATAAACCTTCGTCTTCTGGGGCATAACTATTCAAAAAAGAAGAATGAAGGCGATCGCTAACTAAGGTTTTGGGCTGAATAGTAATCACCCACTTCCCTTTACCAATTCCTTGCACAATAGAACTGGGAAGATTGAGTTGCTCCCCTTCTTCAATTTCTACTTCAAAAGCTAATTTTAATAACTGATTTTTCATAAAGCAAAAGCACCTATAATATTGGAGATATTAGCACAGCGCGTAGAAGCATCAGCGATCGCCATCATCAAAAGTGAAAATGACTCGGCTTTGCAATAAAGCATAAGCTAACTGTTCCTCATCAGAAGCCCCAATCAGTCCTTCCTCTGAAGAGATTGTAACATCAATCCCTCACATTCTTAAACCTTTGGCGATCGCCTTAGAAACCCTTTCATCCAGTGCGATCACTATCTTCTTGTTAATTAAACTTTAAAACAGTGCGATCACCTACGCAAATCCGTCTTACGGTTGCTTGAACTATCAAAACAGATTAGAAAGGCGGTAACTGAAAATGACCAGCGACAATCCCCGGAACGGTAATATCCTCATCTAATTCTTCCCACCGTAGAGCATAGCCGTTGACTTCAACCTTAACCGCCGCCAATTGCTCATTCGTTGCTTGTTTCAAAATGCGGAAGCGATCACTAGGAAAACCGATAATACGTCCATCACTGAGTTCAACGTATATCATGCGTTCTTCTGCCCAGGCTCGAATGGCGGCAGGCTCAACAGTCATTATAGGATTAATGTTTGTGGAAATCACGATAAGCACTCCTTAAAAGGTCTTGATTTTTATAAACTAGCCTCTCTACTTCCCGTAGCTCATGGGAAGGAATACCACGATTGGAAGCTAAAATGATTATCGGTTCAAGCCAAAATTTACATTCACCATCAGGAGAACGTACATGAATATGTAGCGGTTCGGAACCTTCATCGGAATAGAAGTGAAACCGAAAATGTCCAATTCTAATGACCGTTGGCATTCAGTGAAATTCGTAATCATTGAGAGTTGCTGGTTCTTTATTATAGTCGGAAATTGTAGCGATCATTGTCGCACGCCAATCAGACCGATAAGGACTTTCAGAGCGCTCGCCAATCGCGTAGGGTGCAATTAACGCACCTTTTTATTTTTATTGGCTTATTATATGCGTTCTTTATCGAAAGCCTCAATTAATAGGCTCTTCTGGTTTCTGTGTGGAAACGAGGTCTATACTGATAGTTTATTTAACCAAATAGTCCTAAAAGTCTTTCCCAGTAAACATTTCACGATTTCATAAGCAAAAATTATCACACAAAGTCGAGAAGAGCCATTAATATCTATTCAGGAGACATTATAACATCAATCTCTCGCATCCTTAAACCTTTGTTGATCGCCTTAGAAATACGGCTCTTCGGTTTGTGTTATGCAATGGACGGGGGTTATAAGGGATGGAACCCTTATAGAGAAAGGCATTTAGCGATTTTTGTCAATTGTTTTTTATCTAGAGCGAACTAATCAATTAAGTCTCTTGCCAGATAAG